>JAYUDQ010000481.1:0-1668 GCA_043739745.1 Acidimicrobiia bacterium
AGGCCCGCTTCGAACTCGGCGAAGTGGTCGTGCCACCAACACCGTTGCTCCTCCCAACGGTCGAGCCCGCCACTTCGCTCGACCATCGCGACGAAACCGGGTTCCCCCGCAACGAAGTGCCGCTCGACGAACGCCGCACCGATTGTCATCGCGTCGTCGATCGCGGAAAGGAACTCGGAACGGCCTTCGGGGGCGATGCCGTATGCGTCCGCGATGACCACGAGCCGCCCGACTTGGTCGGGCGTGTTCCATCCAAGCGTGGCGATGTTCGCCGGCCGGTCGAGCGGAACGCACATCTTGGCGAACTGCGCCAGGTCATAGACACCTCGTCCAGGCGCTGCGTAGTCGAAGTCGATGAGCCCAACGGCTACCCCATCACGGAAGACGACGTTCTCGAGGCAGACGTCGTTGTGGCACAGCACCGGCCCACCCCGAGGGTCGGCCAGCTCGCTGCTCCAACGACGCGCGGCGGGATCGAACGCAACCGACGAACGGTGCATGCGAGCGATCAGACGGGCGATGGAGCCGAGCGCGGCGTCGCTCCGGGCCCATTCGGGGTAGGGCGGGATCGCAACATCGCCGTCGAGGAAGGTGAGCGCCTCCCGACCCATATCGTCGAAACCCTGTGGCACCGACGCACCTTCGAAGCCACTGCTGTTCAACGACCGCAGATACGCGTGAATCGATTCGGCGTACGGTCCGGCCGGCCGATGCACACGTGAACCGACCCGGAACACGCGGCCCTCGTTCGCGACACCACCCGATAGGACCTCCTCATCCATGCCGCCAGTGTCCCAGGCAACCGCTACGCGATCCGGCGCAGCTCGTTGAGATCGATGGCCAGTGTCTCCAGCGTGGCCGGGTCGTCGGCCATCAGTGCATCGCGGCGCTCTGCAGGCCAGTTGCCGGTGCGGGAGGCGCTATCGACGACCTCGGCCCAGCCCGTCCCCTGCCGCAGACCGAGCACCCCCGCCAGCAGGGAGCGCAACGTGTCCCGGAGCACGACTGGATCGTTTCGCTCCACCGCGGCGAGGACGCGCTCTGCCTCGGCCTTCGTGAGCCGCCGTGGCTCAGGCAACAGGGTTGCTGGGGGGCAGGAACGCGGTGAGCGCTTCACCCTCGATGCGCTCGAACGTGCGACGTCCGTTGCCGCGGCGCAGCACGGCGACTTCGAGCTCGCGCTCGGTGAGCGTGCGATCCGGCCCGGCCAGCACGCCGACCGCGAGCGTGATCGCCTCGGGCAGTGAGAGCTCCGTCTTGTACCCCGTCTTCATCCGCTCGTTGATCGTCTCCGCATCACCGCCGAGGACGGTGAAACCCTCTTCGTCCATGACAGTCCCGTCGTAGAGGATGTGGAAGAGGCGGTCGTCGTCGGCCGTGGGGCCGACCTCAGCCAGCAGGATCTCGACCTCGAGCGGCTTCATCTCGTGCGTGAAGACCTGGCCGAGCATCTGCGCATAGCTGTTCGCAAGGCTGCGGGCCTCGACGTCCTCACGGCTGTACGAGTAGCCCTTCAGGTCGGCGGCCCGGACGCCGGCGATGCGCAGCTGGTCGAACTCGTTGTAGCGGCCGACGGCCGCAAACGCGATGCGGTCGTAGATCTCGGACACCTTGTGCAACGTTCGGGAATGATTCTCGGCCACGATGCAGATGCCGCCGGCGAAGCTC
>JAYUDQ010000482.1:0-4649 GCA_043739745.1 Acidimicrobiia bacterium
TGTCTCTACTCCCTCAGCCACCGCATCCAGGTCCAGCGCCGTCGCCATAGCGATGATCGCCGCCACGAGTGAGGAATCCGACGTGTCCTCGCCGAGACCGGTCACGAACGCTCTGTCGATCTTGACCCGCGACACTGGAAACCGCTTCAGGTACGACAGCGAAGAGTAGCCGGTGCCGAAATCATCGACTGACAGGCGCACACCCAGGGCGCGCAAGCCGGCCATCGCACCAGCGGTCGCGATCGAATCCTCCATCATCAGGCTCTCGGTGATCTCCAGCCACAGGGCCTCGCCTGGAAGCCTGTAGCGATCGAGAGCGTCAGCGACGGTGTCGACGATGTCGCTCTGACGCACCTGACGAGGCGAGAGGTTGACCGACATGGAAAGGTACTCGCCGTCGGGAATCGATGCTCGCCACCGGGCGAGTTGTTTGCATGCGTCGTCGAGCATGAACTTGCCGAGTGGAACGATGAGGCCTGACTCTTCAGCGATCGGGATGAACTCGGCAGGGGAGATCATCTGGCCGTCGTCCATCCATCGGGCGAGGGCTTCGAAGCCGTGGACCCGCCCGCTCGGCAACGCCACCAACGGCTGATAGAACGCCGCGAATCGGCCCTCGCTGAGGGCATGGCGTAGCCGGCGCTCGAGGCTCATGCGCCTGGCAACACGCTCGCGCATCGATGTATCGAACATCGTGACTGTGTTTCTGCCGGCGTCCTTCGAGCGGTACATCGCCGTGTCCGCTTCTTGGATCAGTGTCGACGCTGAAGTATTCTGGCTCGGTCCGCTAGCGAGGGTGAGCCCGATCGAGACCGAGATGAACACCTCGCCGGCATCGAGGTAGAAACCGCCACCGAGCACATGTCGAATACGCTCGGCGAGAGCGTATGCCTGGGCTGCTTGGAGACCGACGGCCACGAGGATGAACTCGTCGCCGGAGATGCGGCCGACGACATCTTCGGGGCGGACGCAACCGATGATGCGCTGCGCGGCCAACACCAGTAGTTGGTCACCGACGCCGTGACCCATCGAATCGTTGACGAGCTTGAACTGATCGAGGTCGATGAACATCAACGCGACCGACTGCCCGGTCCGCTCTGACATCGCGATCATTCTGTCGGTGTGCTCGGCGATGAGGACTCTGCTCGGCAGACCGGTCAGCTCGTCGTGGGTGGCCTGATGAACCAGGCGCGCTTCGGACACCGCTTGCTGGTTCATCGCTCCGGCCAACCGCATGATGGCGGCGATGGCCAGGATCAGGCACAGCGCCAGCGTGACCAAGCGCCCCGGCGTGAGATCCTGCCGTGCGATCAACACGATCGGTACCAGCAGCGCGCCCGCGACGGCGCCGAGTCGACCTCGACCGAGCGATGACCCTTTCATTCGTGTCGTGCGTGCGAGCGACCTGATCGAGGGATGGGTGACCGCTGTACCGATGCAGGCCGGTACGAGCAGGTAAGGAACCTCGAGAATGGACTGTGGGACCACGAGCTTGCCGAGCTCGCCCAGCGCGAACACGACGTCGCCGACCAAGAGCGCCGTCGTGCCGACAAGGAGCAGTCGGAACGCGGGCGAGCGGTCACCGGCGGCGAACGCGAGGCGAGCTGCGAGGACCAGAAGGCACATCGATATCGCCGGGTAAACCGCAACCGCGATCCGGGCCATCACCCACGTTCCCTGGATGTCGAGGGTCGGCTCGATCAGCAATTCGTTGACCAGCAGAAGTGCTCCGACACCGAGCATGATGCCGTCGAGCAGAGCTCCTCGTTCGCCCGTCGCCCGTCGCGAGCGGAGCAAGCCGTACAGGGCGATACCGAAAAGCGCGTAGCCGGGAAGTGCGAAGAGGTCGGGGCTCAGCGAACGGCTTGTCGTGAAGTTCCCGGTGGCGTGGGTGGCCTCGCGCGCGACGCCCGCGCCCGTCCACAAGACGCCGGTGGCGATCATCATCCACCAGGGCCATCGCAGTGTCGGGGAGTGCTGCCGTAGGCCGATGATGGCGCAGAGCACTCCGCCGATGGTTACAGCCGGGTAGGCAGCACCGCCGAGGATCCCGAAGGCGCGCGTCGCGATGATCACCAAGAACGCCGTGAGCAGCACCCAGGTCATGCGTGTGTCGATTTCGGGGGGAGGCAATTGCGAAGATCCCGGTACCGGCTTCCTACGGTCGCTACCCTGGGTTGTCAAGGCGATCGGGGCCTCGGCCCTTGCCGTAGAGCGGCGGGCGCGATCAAGGATTTCTACGTTGGGCGACCACATGCCGTTCACCATTTCGATGGCCGACGCGGAACGAAGCGAATGTCAGCCTGTGCCTCAGACCATTGATGTTCCATTCTCGGTCATCGGCAACTGTTGACAAGACTTGAGGATCGATCGCGGAGTCAGGCCTGCGCTCGGGGGGGTTCGCGACGCCGCAGAAAGTTGATCGTGACTCCGAGCAGCAAGAGCCCGACCCAGAACAACGGGTTTCCCAGAATTCGGATGATCCATTCCGTCGCCCCGGACAGAGCGCGAACGTTTCGACCCAGGACCGCTACTGCCGCCGCAATGGCCCCGATTGATCCCACGATCGAGCCACACAATGCCGCACTCTGCACGACTACGCGACTATGGCGGCGGACGCCGACCTTGCCAGTTGCCGTGATCTGGATCAAGGCGACAGCGGTCGTTCCGAGGCCGAAAACCAATGCGCACCGCCCGAGCGGTTTGAGCCGCGACCACTCCCCAGGCAAGGTTTCCTTCTGGCCTCGTAGGCGCTGCCAGGCGGCCCTCGCCGTCCGGTCGAAGATCGAAAAGGCTATCAGCGCGGTGAACCCCGATACGAGCTGCTGCAACGTGGTGAACGCAAAACCGACGGCGGCGGTCACCGGTATCACAACGGCTCCGTGCGTGACGCTGATCACCTTGGCCAGGATCCATGGCGTCAAGGTCTCGTTGCCGGCACCCCACTCGTACGCCAGCCAGCCGACCACGGCAACGAGAGCCAGCCGGCGATGCCATCGCGCCAACCTGAAGTCAGTGGCGATGGCTGCCCGAAGGCGTGTCGATTTGGAATCCGGAGGGCTCATCGATCCCTCCTCATCAACGGATTCGGTCATCAGTCTCGGCTCTCGACGACCACTCGGACCAGGTGCCGCAAACGCATGTGCCGTAATCTAGCGAGCGAACTCACCTCGCCGCTCGCGGTACCGGCACACGGACATTTGATTCCTGCATCGTCAGGGTCCGGATCGCGCTGCTGTCATGTCCGACAACAGCGCCTCTCTAGCCCTGACTGATCACTCCGCACGCAACGCGTGCGCCGGCGTTACCGGTTGCAGCCGTCGCATCGAGTGCTGCCTGCCCGTTCGCTGTGTACTGATCGAGCGCGATCCCGACGGGGACGTTGCCAAAGTTGTCCGCCCCGGCGTGGAGGATGACGACCTTGCCAGGTAGGTCGGCCGGGTCGAAGCGGTCGAGGGTGAAGCGTGAGTCCGCGCTGCCGTCACCGTTGACGTAGACGCTCGGCATATCGCCCTGATGGTGCCCATGGGTCTCGCCGGCCAGCTTCCAGTGCCCGTCGGCGGAGACGAAGTTGCCGCTCGCAATGCAGCCATCGCCATTGGATGGGTTGTTGTTGGCATGAATGTGAAAGCCATGGAAGGCGTCGACGCCGGGTGCGCTGTCCAGATGCACACGCACCTTGGTGTGTCCGTCATCGGTGCTGAAATTGACCTTGCCGATCTCGATGCCAGTGGTCGAGTACAGGGTGGCCTGCGCTTCGTTCTCGTGTGCACCGGCGCCGGAACTGATCGCTACCGCCCCGATGCCGAGGCCCGCCGAGGCGATGACTGCGCCGGCCAGATGTGTTGCTCGAAGTCTCATGATCTGTCTCCATTGTGTTGCCGACCCGACGGCGCCGGTGCGGGATTCTGAAAGAACAGACGTCTGCGTCAGCCTTGCGGGTGACAAGCCCGCTTATTTCTTTTCCCGCGCCCGGTCTCGACGATGTTCCGATTGCTTGTCACCCGCGCCGGCTTCTCCGACGTCAGTTTGTTCCATGACAGCAATCATCGAGATCGAGGGTCTGCGCAAGGAGTACCGCCGTCGGCGCGGTCAGCCCTTTTGTGCGGTGGACGGTCTGGACCTGACGGTGCCGGAGGGTGGGGTGTTCGGATTCCTCGGGCCGAATGGATCGGGCAAGACCACCACCATTCGCTGCATGCTCGGACTCGTTTCCGCCACGTCAGGCACGACAGCGGTGCTCGGCCGCGTCACGCCTGGCGAGTTGTCGACGGTGATGCCCAACGTCGGCGCGATTGTCGAAACCCCGGCGATGTTCCCGACGATGACCGCGCGGGAGAATCTTCATCTCCTCGGTGCGATCGACGGCATTGGCCGACGGCGAGTGGCACAGAGCCTCGACGTGGTAGGGATCGGTGAGCGCGCCGACCACAAGGTCCGAACGTATTCGCTCGGCATGCGCCAGCGCCTCGGTCTCGCGGCCGCATTGCTGAAGGATCCCGCTCTGCTCATTCTGGACGAGCCTGAGAACGGTCTCGATCCAGCCGGGATGCGGGAGATCCGAGAGCTGCTCCGCCTGTTGGGACGTGAAGGCCGGACGGTTTTCCTATCGAGTCATCTCCTGACCGAGGTCGAGCAGACGTGTGACC
>JAYUDQ010000483.1:0-1665 GCA_043739745.1 Acidimicrobiia bacterium
GCTGGCGATGGTCAGGCCGATGCCTTGGCCTCGGCGGCGACCTTCACCAGTGCGGCGAAGGCAGACGCGTCAGTGACGGCAAGGTCGGCCAGCACCTTACGATCGACCTCGACCCCGGCGACCTTGAGGCCATTGATGAACACGCTGTAGCTCATGCCGTTCAGACGGCATGCAGCGTTGATGCGCTGGATCCACAGCTGACGCATGTCGCCCTTGCGGGCACGACGGTCGCGGAAGGCGTACCGCAGCGACTGCATGACCTGCTCGTTGGCGGAGCGGAAGGTGCGGCTCTTGTTGCCGTAGTAGCCCTTCGCCTCTTCGAGCACAGCCTTGTGATGCTTCTTGGCGTGGACAGCGCGTTTTACGCGGGCCATCGGACGCTCCTTTCATGATGTCGCGGTGCGACGGGTGCGGGGGTTCGCCGTCGGGAACGGCAGGGGATGCGCGGCGAACCCGCGCGAAAGCGAAACGAACGAGTTAGAGGCCGAGCATCTTCTTGACGTTGGCAGCATCACCGGGCGAGAGGACGACGTCCTTCGAGAGGCGACGCGTCCGCACCGAGCTCTTTGCCTCGAGGAGGTGGCGCCTGAACGCCTTCTCCCGCATCAGCTTGCCGGTGCCGGTCACGCGAAAGCGCTTCGCGGCGGCACGGTTTGTCTTCATCTTGGGCATCGCGGTACTCCGTGGGGTGGGGGTGGGTGGTGCGGGCGGGTCGCCGACCGGCGAGACGCCCGGACGGCTTGCTACGGCGTGGTGGCCACATCCGCTACCGCGTCGGCCGGGTCGGTCTCGGCGTGTGGTGACTGATCCGTCAGTGGCTGATCCGCATGTGGCTGATCGTCGTGGACGTCATCCATGTGCGGATCATCCGCGTGCCGGGCAGCCTTTGCGGCGGCGGTCTGTGCCTTCTTGTCGGGAGCCAGGACCATCACCATGTTGCGGCCGTCGAGCTTCGGTGCGGCCTCGATCTTGGCGTTTGCGCCGATGATCTCGGCGATGCGGTTCAAGATCTTCATCCCGAGCTCGGGGTGGGCAACCTCGCGACCGCGGAACATGATCGTGACCTTGACCTTGTGCCCTTCGCCGAGGAACTCACCGACCTTGCGGGTCTTGGTGTCGAAGTCACCGCCGCCGATCTTCGGGCGGTACTTCATCTCCTTGATGACGATTGCCTGAGACTTCTTCCGGGACTCCTTGTCCCGCTGGCGCTGCTCGTACATCCACTTGGAATAGTCGAGGATCTTGCACACCGGCGGACTGGCCATCGGCGCGATCTCGACCAGGTCGAGTTCGAGCTCTCGGGCCAACTGGAGGGCTTCGGGCAGTGGCTTGATGCCGAGCTGCGCCCCGTCGGGACCTATCAGACGTACCTCGCGAGCGCGAATCCGCTCGTTGCGACGAGGCTCGTCAGTGGCGGTCGTGGCTATCCGGCATCACTCCTCAGTTCTTTGGTGGTTCGCGGAAAAGCACCGCAAACCACCGCACCGGAGATCCGAGCACGATGGAGAGGCGATCGACCGAGGCGCATCGTTGCCGATGGCCGGGTGGGGGCTGGCCCATGGGGGCGAGCTCCGCTTTTCGTCAAGTTGTGACACGTAAGGTAGCAGGCCATGAGCTCGCTTTGGACCCCGGACGGCGAACGTCCCATACGCCGCGAACCCGCCG
>JAYUDQ010000484.1:0-1665 GCA_043739745.1 Acidimicrobiia bacterium
GGGGATGACCACCGCATCGACGCCGAGGCGATCAGTAAGTACGCCGATCTCGGCGGCGACCTCGTCGAAGCGTTCCTGCGACCAGCCGACGAGATCCATCTTGTTGACCGCGAAGATGAGCTGCCTGATGCCGAGCAGAGCAGTGAGCTGGGTGTGCCGGTACGACTGTTCGCGCAGTCCGTGGCGTGCGTCGACCAGGATCACGGCTGCGTCGGAGGTGGACGCGCCGGTGACCATGTTGCGGGTGTACTGGACGTGACCCGGTGTGTCGGCGATCACGAACGAGCGCTTCGTCGTGGCGAAGTAGCGGTGCGCCACGTCGATGGTGATGCCCTGTTCGCGCTCGGCGCGGAGGCCGTCGGTGATGAGCGCAAGGTCGATGCCTTCGCCACCTCGGGCCTCGGTGGTGCGGGTGACGGCCTCGATCGTGTCGTCAAGAAGCGACTTCGTGTCGTGGAGCAGACGTCCGATGAGGGTGCTCTTGCCGTCGTCGACGGAGCCGGCGGTGGCGAAGCGGAGGAGCTCCATCAGAAGTAGCCCTCTTTCTTACGGTCCTCCATGGCCGCATCGGAGACGCGATCATCTGCGCGCGTAGCACCGCGCTCAGTGAGGCGCGATCCGGCGAGCTCGTGCAGCACATCCTCGGGCGTGCGGGCGTCGGAGGCGACAGCACCGGTGCAGGTCATGTCGCCGACCGTGCGGTACCGCACGGTGCGAGTCACAACGTGCTCGCCATCATTCGGCGGCGTCCACGGGCCGGTGGCCAGGAGCATGCCGTCACGTACGACGACATCGCGTTCGTGCGCGTAGTACATGGCCGGAAGTTCGATCCCCTCGACGGCGATGTAGCGCCAGATGTCGAGCTCCGTCCAGTCCGACAGCGGAAAGGCGCGGAGGTGTTCGCCGGGCTTGATGCGGGCGTTGTAGAGCGACCAGAGCTCGGGACGCTGGTTGCGCGGGTCCCACTGGCCGAACGCGTCACGGAAGGACAGCACGCGCTCCTTGGCTCGGGCCTTGTCCTCGTCACGCCGGGCGCCACCGAAGGCGGCATCGAAGCGGTGCTGCTCGATGGCGTCGAGGAGGGTGACCGACTGGAGACGGTTGCGCGAGCCGAAGGGCCCGGGGTCCGCGACGCGGCCCTGGTCGATCGAGTCCTGCACCGAACCGACGACGAGCTTCATGCCGAGGTCGGCGAGGAAGCGGTCACGGAACTCGAGGACTTCCGGGAAGTTGTGGCCGGTGTCGATGTGCAGCGCCGGGAACGGGATGCGTCCGGGCAGGAACGCCTTCGCCGCCAGGTGGGCGAGCACGACCGAGTCCTTGCCGCCGGAGAACAGCAGCGCCGGTCGCTCGCACTCGGCCGCGACCTCTCGCAGCACGAACATGGCATGCGACTCGAGCGTGGCGAGGCGCTGGTCGTGCTGGGTGTCACGGGGCGGGCGGGTGAGGAGTGCGGCGGGGCTCATCGGAGGTCCTCTCGGGGAACTGCGGGAACGACGGAGAAATCGGTGAAGCGAGAGCGCGTGTCAGACATGCAGACCGCACTCGACCTTGCCCTGGCCGGACCAGCGGGCCTCGCGAGGGTGCTGGCCCGGCTCGAGCTTGCGGGTGCAGGGTGCGCAGCCGATCGAGACGTAGCCCTGTGACAGGAGCGGGTGCTGCGGG
>JAYUDQ010000485.1:0-11437 GCA_043739745.1 Acidimicrobiia bacterium
CGAGCCGACCACCGCGCTCGATGTCACCATCCAGGCCCAGATCCTCAAGGTCCTACGTGACCTCCAGTCAGCACGTGCGCTTACGATTGTGCTCATCACGCACGACCTCGGCGTGGTCGCCGGCCTGGCCGACTCGGTACACGTGATGTATGCCGGCAACATCGTCGAGGCCGGCCCGGTCGTCGACATCTTCCACCACTCGAACCACCCCTACACGGCCGGCCTCCTCGGTTCGCTGCCCCGCCTCGACCGGCCCGAACGCGAGCTGGTCCCGATCGGCGGCATCCCGCCGTCGTTGCGCAATGATCCGTCCGGGTGCGCGTTCGCACCGCGGTGCCGCTACGCCGTCGACGCATGCACGACGCAGGTGCCGAAGCTGCAACGGGTGGGGACGCTCGAAGTGGCCTGCGACGTGCTGCCATTCCACCGCGGCCAGAGCGTCGACACCTCCGCGGGATCTGCGTCGTGAGCCCGGCTTCCGCAGACGGTGCCGCACTCCTCCAGGTTCGCGACCTGGTCAAGTCGTTTCCCGTGCGTCGCCGCGGTTGGCGCGACCGACACCCCAACGCGGTGCAGGCCGTTTCGGGGATCTCCTTCGACGTGCACCGCAACGAGACCCTCTCGCTCGTCGGCGAGTCCGGATGCGGAAAGAGCACAACCGCACGGTGCGTGCTCCGCATCGTCGAACCGACGAGCGGATCGATCCGCTTCGACGGCATCGAGCTCACGACCCAGCCGGCCGAGGAGCTGCGCAGGCTGCGGCGTCGCTTCCAGATGGTGTTCCAGGACCCGCACGCCTCGCTGAACCCACGTATGACCGTCGGGGACATCGTCGGGGAACCGTTGATCGTGCACGGCGCGCCGGAACCTGAAGTGGCGGCCCGAGTGTCAGAACTTCTCGAACTCGTCCAGCTCGGCGCCGCCGCCGCCGAGCGCCACCCCCACCAGTTCTCGGGCGGCCAGCGCCAGCGAATCGGCATCGCCCGAGCGCTTGCGCTGAACCCCGACCTGATCGCGCTCGACGAGCCGGTGTCCGCCCTCGACGTGAGCATCCAGGCCGAGATCATCCGACTTCTGCAGCATCTGCGCGACGAGCTCGGACTCGCCTACCTGTTCATCGCCCACGACCTGTCCGTGGTCCGCCATCTGAGCGACCGCGTCGCGGTGATGTACCTCGGCAAGATCGTGGAAACGGCCCCCACGGCGTTGCTCTACGAAGCACCGATGCACCCGTACACCACCGCGCTCCTCTCCGCCGCGCCCATCCCCGACCCGCTGATCGAGCGGAACCGCGAGCGCATCGTGCTCATCGGCGACCCGCCCACCGCGGCCGACCCGCCGTCGGGCTGCCGCTTCCGGACCCGTTGTTGGAAGGCGCAGGACGTCTGCGCGCAGATCGAACCGCTGCTGACGGACATCGGCGGCGGACAGCAGGTGGCCTGCCACTTCCCGATGCGCTGAGCGCTCGGCTGCCGGCGCCCGGTGGGGGCGGGCGGTGGGGGGCGGGCGGCCTCTGGGAAGCGACAAATGGAAGCTTTGCCCGACCTGAACGGGTGAAGTTTCCCTTCGTCGCCCGTCGCGTCGAGGAGACTGGTTCGATGGCGACAACGCGGCTCTCCGAGCAGGACGTCACCCGCTTCCTCGGCGAACAGTTCGATCACATCGGCGATGTTGTACTCCTCGCGAGCGGCGCATGGTCGAGCGCGTTCGCGTTCCGCTCGGCCGGGCGCGAGCTTGTCGCCAAGTTCGGCCGGTACCCCGAGGACTATGCAAAGGATCTCGAAGCATCGGCGTGGGCTCGCAGCAACCTTCCGATACCCGCGGTGCTCGCAGTCGGTGAAGCCTTCGATGGTGCCTGCGTCCTCTCGGAACGCCGCTTTGGCGACAGCCTTGCGGACGTCTCGCCCGATCGCTTCCGAGCGGTCCTCGAAGCGCTCTTCGACGCTCTGGTAGCGATGCGGGAGATCGACGTTCCGGGCCGAGGTTTCGGCATGTGGCAGGCACCGGGTGGCGGGGCTCCATTCGCGTCGTGGGCCGAGTACCTCAACGCGGCGGCCGATCGGAACGAGGACAGGCTCCCCGGATGGCGTCGGGGACTCGCCGACCACGCCGGGGCACGCGAGGTGTTCGACCGCAGCATCCCGGTGTTGGAGCGACTCACCGCCGGCCTGCCCGACCGCCGACAGGTCATCCATGCCGATCTTCTGAACAACATCCTCGTGTCAAGGGACAACCGTCTGACGGCAGTGTTCGACTGGGGCAACTCCCTCGCCGGCGACCCGCTCTACGACGTGGCTTGGCTTGCCTACTGCGCGCCCTGGTACCCCGGGCTCGATCCGAACGACGTGATGCGCCTGGCCCGCGAGCGATTCGACGAACCAGGCCTGGAGCAACGTGTCGCCTGCTACGAGCTCCACATCTCGGTCGACTCGATGCAGTACCACGCGTTCACGGGACGCTCCGACGAGCTCGAGGCGGCGATGCGACGGACGGCAACGCTGCTGGACCGTCTTGAATCACCGTGGCGCCGCAAACAGATTCCCTGGCCCTGAACATTGTCGACGAACACCGGTCGGAGCGGCTTTCGACGACAAAGTTCGAGGATGATCTACGGTCGATGCCCATGTCCGAGATTAGGTAGGCGTCCAGCTCCACCCCCAGGCGACCACGATCGGAGCACTCCGCGACGCCTGGATCCAGGCCGACAAGATGGGCGTCGACTCCATCTTCGTGTGGGACCACTTCTACCCGCTCTACGGCGATCCCGACGCGATGCACTACTAGTGCACTACTAGTGCTGGTCCCTGCTCGCCGCAAGCGGCTCAACGGCGTCCTCGACGAGTGGTGCGCGAAGGAGGGCACCGACCCGGCTGCGATCGAGCGCACGATCGCTGTCGGTGCCGACGGCGACATCGAGGCGTGGACGGCAGCAGGCTTCAACCACATCATCCTGATGGCCGGAAGCCCCGACCTCACCCCGCTCGAGCGCTTCTTCGCCGCCCGCTGAGCCTCCGGACCTGCGGGTAGGGAATGCGCCTCACTTCTGACGCATGGTTCGCACAAATGCCGTTGCCGCGGATACCGTCCATTCATGGAGTCGCAGAACGAGCACAGAAACGTCGAAGCGCCGAACTGGCTTTATCGCCTCGGAGAGAGCCGCGCGATGTTCGAGCTCGGTGCCTTCGCCGCATCGGCGCCCTGGCTACGCATGCTCGGCCGCGGCGATCGCCACCCGGTACTCGTCCTCCCGGGCTTCACCGCGAGCGACACCTCGACCGCGCCGATCCGCTTCACGCTGCGGTCGCAGGGCTACTGGGCGCATGGCTGGAACCTCGGCCCGAACGTCGGCCCCACCGACCGCATCTTCGACGGCATCCACGAGCGCCTCGCCCAGATCTACGAACGCCACGACCGCAAGGTCAGCATCGTGGGCTGGAGCCTCGGCGGCATCTACGCCCGTGAACTCGCCCGCAACAACCCGGAGCTCGTCCGTCAGGTCATCACCCTCGGCAGCCCGTTCCGTATGACCCTCGCCGACCGCTCGACCGTATCGAAGCTCGCCGACCGACTCACGGAGACGTGGAGTGAGGAAGTCATCCGTCTGGCCAGCGAGGAGTTCGACAAGCCGCCGCTCACGGTCCCATCGACCGCCATCTACAGTCGCTCCGACGGCATCGTGCGCTGGCACATGTGCATCGACCAGGTGACGGAGAACCACGAGAACATCGAGGTGCGCGGCAGCCACTCCGGCCTCGGCTTCAATCCGGCCGTGCTGTACGCCATCACCGACCGGCTCAATCAGCCGGAGAACGACTGGCGGCCATTCCACGCCCCGATCACAGCCCGTTACTTCTTTCCGAAGCCGGCGAGCTGGGCCGAGCAGGTGAAGCGGGAGCGGCACGGCAGTCGTCCGCACATCGTGCGCAACACGGCGTAGGTAGGCGTCGTGCGACTCGGGCTGCTGTCCGACAATCCACGGCAACGCGCACGCCCTGGACGCCGTGCTGGCGGATGTTGCGCCGCTTGCGATAGATCGGTGGTGGGTCCTCGGCGATCTCGTCGCGCTCGGACCGGATGCCGCGCACATCCAACAGTTCCGGCGCGCGCGAAGTTCGGGGGCACTGCGCGCGAATTGAAGGCGAACCGCAGAGGAGCCACCGCTCCTGGGGCGACTTCGCGCGCATCGGTGCACTACTTCGCGCGCATCGGTGCACTACTTCGCGCGCGTCCGCCGTCCGCGATCCGGCCCCTCGCGCTGAACCTGGACGTCGACCTCATTCGCGCACAGCTGGGGCAGTGGCAGGATCGGCCGACGGAGGCGGGCCTCTCGGCGCGACGACTCGCTCTGGCTTTGGAAGCGATGCATGACGACTTCATCCAGACGCAGTCGAGGCCGCGATCGGGGTTTGAGGTGCCCCTACGTCGCTCCACGCGTGAGAAAGGTGTCACTGCCTCGACGCGCGTGGCACGACATCTGCAAGTCTCGTGAGGTCCGCGCACACGCGGGCGTTCGCGAACCCGAATACCACGAGGAATTCCCCCCACATGCGTCAGCTCACCGGTCTCGACACCAGCTTCTTGAACATGGAGACGGCCACACAGTTCGGCCATGTCGCTTCGATCGCGATCTTCGACGTCGCCGGTCTGGCGGAAGGCGCGTTCTTCAACTCCCTCGTCAAGACGGTCGAAGAGCGCATCCATCTCCTTCCGCTGCTGCGCCGTCGCCTGGTCGAGGTCCCGCTCGGTCTCGACCATCCGTGGTGGATCGAGGACCCCGATTTCGATCTTGAGTTCCACATCCGGGTTCTGGCCCTTCCGGCGCCGGGCACCGAGGAGCAGCTGGCCGAGCAGGTGGCCCGGCTCGCCGCCCGCCCACTCGACCGCGCCCGGCCGCTCTGGGAGATGTACGTCATCGAGGGCATCGCCGGCGGCAAGGTCGGGCTGATGAACAAGGTGCACCACTGCACGATCGACGGTGCGCAAGGCGTCGAGATGCTCACGACCCTCTTCGACGCCGATCCCGCCGGACGCATGATCGAGCCTCCGACGGAAGTGTGGAGGTCCGAGTCGGTGCCGAGCGCGGCTTCGCTTTTGGCCCGTGCCGCCGGGACGCTGGCAACCAACCCCCGCCGCGCCGCTAGCCTCGCGCGTCGCACCACCAAGGCCATGATCGACACGAGCCGCGCCCGCGGCTTCAAGGGCCTCGCCGACCTTCCGACCGCAGCGGGCCTCGGGCAGATTCCGGTGCTCGGCGAGCTGCTCACCGCGGGATCCCGGCGATCGAGCGGGCCGAGGGCCGAAGAATTCCCGATCCTGCCCAATCGCCCTGCGCCGCGCACATCGTTCAACAAGGCGATCACGGCACACCGCAAATACGCGTTCCGCTCACTCCCGCTCGCCGACGCCCGCTACGTCAAGACCGTGTTCGGCACCACCATCAACGACGTCGTCATGGCCATCAGTGCAGCTGCTCTGCGCGCATACCTTCTCGAGCACAACGAGTTGCCCCTCGATCCGCTCATCGCCATGGTCCCGGTTTCGATCCGTACAGGGAACGAGGCCGACGCGTACTCGAACCGGGTCACGAGCATCCTGGCCCCGCTGCACACACAGATCAGTGATCCGGTCGAGCGGTTGAAGGCGATCGGCGCGTCGATGAGGGCGGCGAAGGAGATGCAGCAGGCGGTGCCGGCCGACCTCCTGACCGACCTGGCGCAGTTCGCACCTCCAGCACTGGCGGCCCGGGCATCACGGATGGTGTCGCGCACCGGCGTCGCCAACCGGATGAACCCGCCGTTCAATGTCGTGATCTCGAATGTGCCGGGGCCGAACATCCCGCTCTACACGGCAGGGGCGACGCTTGAGCACTTCTTTCCCGTCTCGACGATCGTCGACGGGCAGGGCATGAACATCACCGTGCAGAGCTACATGGGTCGGCTCGACTTCGGCGTCATTGGCTGCCGCGAGGTGTTCCCGGACGTCTGGAGTCTCGTCGACGGTCTGGGGGCCGGGCTGGCCGAACTGGTCGCCGCAGCCCGGGAGGAGGACGCCGCACACACAACCGCTGCTGCGATCGTGGCGGAGACGCTGGCCGCAGCCGCGCCCGAGGTCGCCCGCGCTTCACGAAAGAACGCGCCGCGCAAGGCCTCTGCGCGAAAGGGCTCTGCGCGAAAGGCCTCCCCGCGCAAGGCCGTGGCCGCGGCGGCACCACGCAGGGCCGCGCAGACGTCAAAGGCTGCTTCGGTGACGAGGCCCACCATCGCGAAGACCGTGGCTTCAGCGAAGCCGGCGAAGAAGCTGTCGGCCGCGCCGGCGAGAGCGACCACGACGAAGGCTGTCCCGCAGAAGAAGGCTGTCCCACCGAAGAAGGAGGCAACGCCCCGCAAGGCCGCCTCCACCCCGAAGATGGCGGTGAAGGCGCCCGTCACGAGTGCAAGCGCAGCAGCGATGGCAGCCGCGCCGGCCGCCCGACGGCGTGAGGCCGCGATGCGGGCGGCGGCGGCGGACTCGGCTGAGGGCTGACTCGCCGGGCTCGGCTGCGGCGGAACGTACGCGCGGCGGATCGGCACGACGCCAAGAAGCCCAATGTCGCTCATCGCACCCATCGGGCCCTCACGGCCGTCGATTCGTCACGCACGGCGCATGCGGATGAACGCCTGGCGTCCCGATCCGCCGCGCCCGCCGTAGGCCCAAGTCACCACAGCAGCATCACCCCAGCAGCCTCACCAAACCAGCGCCTGCCCGTCGGCCCGAGACTCGGATGCGGCGACGAGCGATTCACCGTCGCGCCAGATGATCTGCCCACGGCCGAACGCGGACAGCTCAGGCTGGATCGTGATCTGGTGACCACGGGCTCGGAGACCGTCGA
This sequence comes from Acidimicrobiia bacterium, assembly GCA_043739745.1. Lineage (GTDB taxonomy): Bacteria > Actinomycetota > Acidimicrobiia > Acidimicrobiales > JANYDT01 > JAYUDQ01. Next base: position 6,869 of record JAYUDQ010000485.1, read on the forward strand.
CAACATGCTGCGGTGTGCGCAGCTCCACCTGTACGCGACGCTGCGTTTCCCAGCACCAGCGGGGCGAGTCGAGCGCGGCCTGCGGGTGCAGCAGATGGTCGACCGTGTTGACGATCACCTGCACGTGGCCCTGCGGCTGCATGAAACCGCCCATCACGCCGAATGGACCGATTGGTTCGCCCTCACGCCCGAGGAAGGCGGGGATGATGGTGTGAAATGGCCGCTTGCCGGGTTCGAGCGAATTCGGATGGGCGGGGTCGAGCGAGAACCCATGGCCGCGGTTCTGCAGCGCGATGCCCGTGCCGGGCACGACAATTCCCGAGCCGAAGCCCTGGTAGTTACTCTGTATGAGGCTGACCATGTTGCCGTCGCCGTCGGCCGTGCACAGGTAGACCGTGCCCCCCTTGGGCGGATTTCCCGGCGCGGGCACCGAGGCTTGTTCACCAATCAGCCCACGTCGTATGTCCGCATATGACTTGTCGAGGAGCCCTCGGGTCGGAACATCTGCGCGCAGAGGATCAGCCACGAACGCGAATGCGTCGGCGAACGCAAGTTTGATGGCCTCGATCTGGACATGCCACGACTCGACGCTGTCGCGGCCGAGGCCACGCAGGTCAAAGCCTTCCAACAGGTTGAGGGCCATGAGGGCGGTGATTCCCTGGCCGTTCGGCGGGATCTCCCACACGTCGAACCCGCGGTACGTCGTCCCGATCGGTTCGACCCATTCCGCGCGGTGTGCGGAAAGGTCGTCGACCGTCATCACGCCACCCGTCGAAGCCGAGAACTCGGCCATCCTGGCGGCGAGCGCACCCTCGTAGAACGAGGCCCCATTCGACGCGGCGATGGCCCGAAGCGTCGCGGCATGCTCGGGGAGGCACACCACCGCACCGGGGGCGGGCGTGTGGCCCTTGGGCGCGAACGTCGAGAACCAGTGCTCGAACTCGGGGCCATGGAGGGTCCGCCGGTACTCCTCGTGGGCGTACCGCCAGAACCGGCTCACGATAGGGCTGACGGCGAAACCACCCTCGGCCAACTCGATCGCCGGTGCGAACAGCGCGGCGAACGGGAGCCGTCCGAACCGTCCGCTGAGCGCGACCCATTGCGACACCGCACCAGGGACGGTGACCGGCGCCCAGCCACGAGCCGGCATGGCCTCGAAGCCCCGGGCCGAGCACCAGTCCCTGTCGAGCGCCATCGGTGCACCACCCGACGCGTTCAGCCCGTGGAGCGCACCCTCCGCCCACACCAACGAGAACCCGTCGCTGCCGAGCCCGTTCGACGTCGGTTCGACGACCGTGAGCGCGGCCGCCGTGGCGATGGCTGCGTCGATGGCGTTCCCACCCTGCTGGAGGATCTGCATGCCGGCCTGCGCGGCCAGCGGCTGCGACGTCGCCACCGCCCCGCGCCGGCCGTACATCGGCGACCGGCTCAGCGCGTGAGGCGACGTGGAGGGATCGGAGAGAGTACTAACGCGGAGCGCCAAGCATGGGTGTCACAGGGTCGGCCCTGCTCAGCAGATCGTCGACCACCGGACCGAGGTTGGCCGGGTCGAGATGAGCCTCGGTCGGCTTGATGTACGGCCCGCGGTGCCAGCCCTCGGCGATGCCCAGGATGCCGCCGCCCGCCTCGAACACCCGACCGGTGACATGCTTCGCCTGCGGCGAGGCGAGCCACGTGACGATCGGCGACACCCAATGTGGACCGCCCGCGTCGCGATCGGCTTCACTCAACGCCGGGCCGAGGTTCTCGGTCATGCGGGTGACGGCCATCGGCGCGATGGCGTTGACGGTCACTCCATAGCGGCTGAGCTCGCGCGACGCGATGATCGTGAAGGCCGCGATCCCGGCCTTCGCCGCGCCGTAGTTCGTCTGGCCCGGGTTGCCGTAGATGCCGGACACCGACGACGTGTTGATGATGCGACCGTCGACGGGCTCACCAGCCTTCGCCTTCTCCCGCCAGTACGCAGCCGCCCAGCGCGCCGGTGCGAACGTGCCCTTGAGATGGACGTTGATGACCGAGTCCCACTCCTCCTCGGTCATGTTGGCCAGCACACGGTCGCGCAGGATGCCGGCATTGTTGACGACGATGTCGAGCGTGCCGAAGGTCTCGACGGCGGTGTTGATCATGCGCTGCGCGCCCTCCCAGCTGGCAACATTGTCGCCGTTGACGACGGCCTCGCCGCCCATCCCGATGATCTCGTTCACGACCTCCTGCGCGGGGCTGAGCGAGGACCCGGTGCCGTCCATCCCGCCACCGAGATCGTTCACGACGACCTTCGCGCCCTGGCGGGCGAGGTCCAGTGCGTGGCTGCGACCGATCCCCCGGCCGGCGCCCGTCACGACCGCGACACGTCCTTCACAGATCCCACTCATGTATTTCTCCCGATCGCTTCGCATAGTCGGCCGATGCCACTGCTCGTCTGCGTGCATGTTGCCCGACGACTCCCTTGACCGCCAAACGCATCACTACATCCCAAACGCACCATCACAGCAGCTGTGTACCCACTCCCGTGCACCACGGCAACCCGCCGCGCCGGTACCGTCGGGGCCCATGGAACTGACATCGGTCGAGATCCGCGTGCTCGGGTGCCTCGTGGAGAAGCAGATGACGACACCGGACATCTACCCGCTCACGCTCAACTCGCTCATCACGGCCTGCAACCAGACGACGAACCGCGAGCCGGTCGTCAACTACGACACGGCGATGGTCACGGAGGCAATCAACCACCTCCGGGCCCGACACCGGCTTGTGCGGGTCGTCCTGTCGGGAGCCGGCAGCCGGGTGGACAAGTTCAAGCACGTACTGGACGAGCGCCTCGGGCTCACACCGCCGGAGACCTCGCTGCTCGCCATCACGCTGCTACGCGGGCCCCAGACCGTCAACGAACTGAAGATTCGCACCGAGCGGTACCACGACTTCGCCTCGCACGACGCGATCGAGGCCGTGATCACGCGGCTCTGCGATCCGACGCTTGATGCAGACCCGAGTGAGGCGCCGATCCGATCCGATGCCGGCATGCTGCGTTCGGCCACGCCGGTGCTGGGCGCCGATGACGAGGAGCGGCCTCCGGGCTACCGAAGGCCGTGGACCGGTCCTCTGCTCGAACGCCTCCCCCGTCAGCCCGGGCAGAAGGAGCCACGCGTGGGCCAGTTGCTGGGCGGGCCGATCGATCTCGAGGCGCTGCGCTACGCAACCGCCGCACCGGCGACATCGGGCGAGCACACCAGCAGCGGCCAGCGCGAGCGGGTGGCGCAGCTGGAGTCGACGGTGCGCGCCCTCCAGGATCAGACGGCCGAACTCCGACGCGACTTCGACGCGTTCCGCTCGCAGTTCGGCTGAGCGCCGGCGAGCGAGCCAGCGGGCAGCGGGCCTGACGCCGCTGGAACGCACGATCAGATCGGTGAACCCCAACGCTGGGCCCGTCCCCAGCCCTTCACCTCGACCGTCTTGCCCGTCTGTGGCGAGTGCACCATCGCGTCGCCAAGTCCGAGGTAGAGCCCGATGTGGCCGGGGTGCCAGATGATGTCGCCCGGCAGCAGCTGATCGGGTGAGCGAACCGCAGCCGCGGCGATCTGATCGGTCGAAGTGCGCGGGATCTTCACGCCGGCCTGCGCCCATGCGTAGCTGGTCAGGCCGGAGCAGTCGAAGCCGCCCGGCTGGTTGCCCGCGGCCCGGTACATGGTGCCGACCTGTGCCATCGCCGCGAGCACCGTCCGCATCCGGCGTTCGTCCGTGCGCAACCAGACCGTCTCGAGCGCGGCGGCGTCAACTTTGGCACGCGCTCCGACCAGGCCGGCCAGGGCATGCAGCGTGGCGGCGTAGCGGGCACTCGGCTCGACCGGCAGCGCGGCGAGCGCAACCGAGATCGTTGGACTGATCGGCGCCGAAATCGCTGTTCCGAACAGGTAGTCGCCGAGCTGCGCCGTGTCGATCACGACGGAGCTCCACGAGCCCTGTCCCGACTGCGACGCAGCCGGCCCCTGAACAGATGCGGCCCTGGCACTCGTGTTCGGCGTCGTCGCCTGCGTCGCGGCGAATGCCTGAGTACCCCGAGTTGACGAGCCGGTGCGCAGGGCGTCGAGCGCGGCCGTCGCCATGTCGGAGAGCGGATCGCTGTATCGGGTGATCGCTGGAACCGTGCCCGTGCCTGCAGGACTTGACGGGTTCAGCGACCCGGCCACAGCAACAGTCGGCGGCGTTGTGACAGGAACAGTCGGCGGCGTTGTGACGGCGGCCTGCACCGTCACGACGATGGGCGGATTGAGGGACTGGGCCTGCGCCGCTGATGTCCCCAGGGCCACCAGGCAACACACCAGCCCGCCGACGCCTATACCGGCGGCGAGGGACTTCCATCCACAATAGGAGCGAACACGACCCATCGTTTGCTCTTCGATCACTAGACCTCCTCGCGCCAGCACCCATCTATCGGGCGCATCGACGTCGGGTTGCGGGACACGAGGCCCCGGACTCACACGCAGCGACCGAGCGGTGAGCGCTCGGTCGTCACAGGACATTCCGTTGTGGGTGAAACCCTAGTCACTCCAAACACAGGTTGGCGAACGCAGCCAC
>JAYUDQ010000486.1:0-11431 GCA_043739745.1 Acidimicrobiia bacterium
GGGGCCTTGCCGATCGGCGGCGGTGCCTTTTTCCGAGCGAGAGCCTTGCTTGCGCTCGTGGCGTCGGCGGCGCGAGCCTTCTTCGGGGGCTTCGCGGCCACCGTGGCGGTGAGCATCCGGCTGCGCTTGGTCACGACGTCGGTTCCTGATCCGAACGCTTGGCGACGCCGAAACCGAAGGGCCCAGGTCGGCACGTGCTTGCTGACGGGTCGACCGCCGTTGGCATGATCACGCCCCGTAGTCTACGAGTCCGGAGCCCGGCGGCAGGGGATTCCCGTGGCCCGATATCGACAGACGGTCGGGTAGCGGTCCGGTCGCGTTCAAAGGAAACGGAACGTTCGCTCCTCGATGTCCACGCTCCGGCCGCAGCACTCCTCCGCCTGGAATGTGGACACGACCTCCGGCGAGTCTGACCAGGCCACCGTCCTCGCCCCGCCGTCGACATCGACGACGGCCACCGCTCGGGGCGGCGTGTGCTCGCTGAGCACGGTGACGCCGGCGATCGTGGCGTGACCCCGCCAGTCGCCGACCACCGGCGCGACGGCCTGTTCCCGCCGGACGCGATCCGTGACGTCGAGCGAGGCGAAGCCTGCGGGGTTGGGCCCGCCACTCGACCACACCCCGAATCCCTGCTTTGTCAGGACACCTGACACGGACGTCACCAGACCGCGCGAGCCGGGCGACTCACGCAGCAGCTGCGCCATCCGAGCCGTCGACTGCAGGACGTAGTTGTTGAAGGGGCCTCCAGCAAACGGCATGCCCCCGGTGACGGTGAGTTCGCCGTCGAGCGGGATGCCGAGCCCTGCGGCGTAGGTCTCGACAGCGACCGGGAAACAGGAGTACAGGTCGACGCGGTCGAGGTCGGCGACGGCAAGGCCGGCGTGATCGAGCGCGGCCGAACCGGCGATGACCGCACCGGGGCACCGCCCGAGCTCGACGCGGGACGACACGCTGGTGATGTGGTTCGACTCCGAGCTTGAGAGCGGGAAGACCCACTTCTCCGGCGGGATGGCGAAGCGTTCGGCCGTGGCCTGGGAGCAGAAGAGGAGGGCCGCGGCCTGGTCGACGCTCCACGACGCGTTGTGCAGGACCGAGTACGGGAAGGCCAGCATCCGGTTCCGGCCGGTGGCGTCGAGGATCTGCGCCTCGCTGACCGGTGTCCGATTCCATGCGGCAGGGTTCCGCGCCGCGGTCTCGCTCATGCGGTGATAGAGCGACGCGACGGCGCGGCGATGCGCCTCAACGCCGATGCCGCTCGCGGCTCGGAAGGCGCTCTCGACGATGGCGTAGTAGCCGACGGCCATGTGGCCGAGACCCGAGTCGCGCTCGACATCGAGCAGGAGCTCGTCGTCCGGCCGTAGAACCACGTCGGGACTCCCGGGCGCGTCCGTGCTCGGGAGCCCGATGCCCGCTAGCTCGCCTCGCCGGCGACGATGGCCGGCCTCGCCTCCGACCACCAGCGCCGCCTCGATCTCACCGCTCGCGATCAATACACACGCCTCGCCGATGAGCGACTGCTGGAGCACGCCGACCTTCGACATGATGCTCGTCGCCCGCGACGCCCCGACGGATCGGGCGATGTACCCGCCGGCGTCGCCGTAGCGCCAGCGTCCTTGCGGGACGTAGACCCGGGCCACGTCGGAGAGCAGCCGTGCGTCCCCGGCATCCGCGCCCGCCGCCCGTGTGGCCTCCAGCATCAGGCCGAGGGGGTCCTTCCCCGTGAGCGGGTCGTCGCCCCGCTGCGTTGCGACACCGATGCCGACGAGCACCGGTTCCCGGGAGCGCAACGAAGCGGTCATCGGCAAGGCAGGCTCATCGTCGCGGTGGCCGGGGTGGTTCTCCCCTCGCGTTCATTCTCGAGCCAGACGTCGAGCTCGACGACGTGGCGTCCATCGTCGGTGACCTTCTTGCCGGTGACGGCTGCCCCTCCCCGCACGGTGTCGCCCAGGGCGTTCATCTTCCGCATGCCGAAGTCGAGCCGGCAAAGCCACCCCGACGGCCCGGCCCAATCGGAGAGCACGCGTCCGAGCATGGCCGCGGTCCATCCCGTGTTGAAGAACGGCGTGGCATGGCCGCTCTCGCTGGCGAAAACCGGATCGTGATGGACGGTGCTCCAGTCCTGCGATCCGCTCACCTGCAGCGCAAGGGCGGTCCAGGTGAGCTCCATCGAGAACCCGTCCGCCTCGTCGCCGACGTTGACGTCCTCCCAGAAGCGCTCCGGGCGCGGACTCACGCCCTCACCGCCACGCCAGCCTGCTCCGAGACCGCGTCGGCTGGTGCCTCGGCCGCCGCGTCGGCTGCGATCTGCTTCGGTGAACGGTGGACGAGCGTGGTGTTGCTCCCGACGGCGACGAGCTCGTCGCGCTGGTTGAACAGGCGGTTCTCCGTCACGATCCACACCGCCATTGGGTCGAGCCTGATCGCCTTGACGAAGACATCACGGATCGACTTCTTCGCGCGCAGCTCGTCGCCGACGAGCACGGGCCGCAGGAACTCCCACGACGTGTCCATGTTGATGCCACGGTCGCCCGGCGTCGGTACCCCTGACGTGAACCACGGTCGCTTCGGCGTCGCCGACGGGGCGTCGTGCGCCGAACGCGGCCGCTCGCGCGGAGGCCACGGACCGTTGCTGCTGAAGTGCATGATCAGCATGGTCGGCGGAGCCATCACGGCACCATAGGGACCCTTGGCCGCCTCGCCCCGGTCGAGGAAGAGCGGGTTCGTGTCACCCACCATGTGGCAGTGGCGCCGGATCGGCTCGTGCTCCACGGGGTAGCGGCCGTGTGACTCTCCGAGCGATCGGCCGACCCATTCGGCCCGAACGGCGTCGATGTCGTAGCGCACGGTTCCTCGTTCCCTCCGTCGGCTGCGATCCTCACGCGCCTGATCATGATCACGATACTCAGAAAACCTTCGGGAACCCGCTCGTCGAGTTGGCGCGTCGCGCGCCAGATCATTATCATGATCATAAGAACTGGGAGCGGGGGATTCTCCTGCACCCCGCGCAGAGCCCCGAACAGTCAGGACGAACCCCATGATCGATCTGGAGCAGCTCCCGGCGTTGCTGGCGACGGCGGACCGTCGCACGCTGGCTGCGGTCGTGACGCATCTCGCCGGGGACCCGGACGCGGTACCCGACGTGCGTGATCGTGCGGCGCTCATCGAGACCGCGCTGCGGGTGCTCCCCCCGTTCCTACGGGGTGAGCGCGTGGTGGTGCCACCGTCGGATGAGGTGCTCGACGCGGCAATGCTGATCGCCGCCGGCGAGCCGGTCGATGCGGACTACGCGCCGCTGATACGTGAGCAGATGGGGATCGGCCCGGAGGTGGTGGCTCCGCCGCTGGCCGCGCCGGAAGGGTTCTCGGTGGTGGTGATCGGGACGGGGATCACCGGCCTCTATGCCGGGTATGCCTTGCAGCGGTTGGGTCTGGCGGACTTCACGATCTTGGAGAAGGAGCTGGGTCCGGGTGGGACGTGGCGGCAGAACACCTATCCCGGGGCACGGGTGGACACCCCGTCGATGCTGTACTCCTACTCGTTCGCGCTCGACTACGTGTGGCCTGAGCACTTCAGCCATCAGCCGGCGCTGCTTGACTACCTGGAGCACATCGTGAAGACGACGGGTCTCGGCGAGCAGATCCGCTATGGCGTCGAGGTGAAGGCGATGTCGTGGGACGAGGATGCGTCGCAGTGGGTGCTGGACATCGTCACCGATGGCGTGGCGGGGCAGATTCGGGCGACCTTCGTGTTCGGTGCGACGGGTCTGCTCCGTGTCCCGAAGCTTCCCGACATCGAAGGGATCGAGCGCTTCGGAGGACCGTGGTTCCATTCTACGAACTGGAACCATGAGATCGACCTCACCGGGAAGCGGGTGGCCGTGATCGGTACGGGTGCGTCCGCGAACCAGATCGTGCCGGCGGTCTCGAAGATGGCGGCCTCGGTGCACGTGTTCCAGCGGTCACCGGCCTGGATCATGTCGCATCCGCAGTACGGAAAGCTGATCGACGGAGCGGAGAAGCAGCTGATCGAGGAGATCCCGACGTACAACGCCTGGTACCGGTTCCGGCAGTTCTGGGCACTGGGCGACAAGGGGTACGCGATGCTGAAGCTCGATCCCGAGTGGCCCGATCACGAGCTGGCCGCGAACAAGGAGAGCGACAAGTTCCGGGCGCAACTCACCGAGTACCTGCTGAGCGAGCTCGAAGGCCGCGAAGACCTGATCGCGAAGACGCTGCCGCGCTATCCGGTGTTCGGGAAGCGCATGATCATCGACAACGGCTGGTTCAAGGCACTGCGCCGCGAGAACGTGCATCTGATCGATTCGCCGATCCAGCGCATCACCGCGGAGGGCGTCGAGACGCTCTCCGGGCTGCAGCCGGTGGACGTGATCGTGTACGCGACCGGCTTCTACGCGGATCGGCCGCTGGACCCGATCCGCATACAAGGTGTCGGCGGCGAGGATGTCCGGGCGCGGCTCACCGAGCGCCCGGAGGCGTATCTGGGCATGGCCATCGCCGGGTGCCCGAACCTGCTGATCAGTCCCGGACCGAACGGGATCCCCGGGCACGGCGGCAACAACCTCTTCTACGCCGAGTCCCACGTGCGCTACATGACGGAGTGCCTCCGCACGATGTTCGACAACGGGTACCGCCGCATGGAGGTGACACCCGACGCGGTGCAGGGCTTCATCGACGAGGTCGTTGCCGAGCTCGACACGCTCATCTGGAGCCTCCCGCACGTGCACAACTGGTGGAAGGGCGACCGCGATCGCGTCACCGCCATCATCCCCAAGAAGATCGTCGAGTTCTGGAAGGACTGTAGGGCGCCGCAGCTCGACGCCTACCGCTGGAACTGACCCCGGCCGCTGGCGCGAGTGCCCGACCGCGCACAGGTTCATCGCAGTTCTCACATCGCAGTTCTCAACCATGTCCCGCTCGCCCGGGACGAAAGGGAGTGAGCAGGTGCCCAAGACCAAGAATGCGATCGCGTTCGTCGGATGTGGCTACACGCCGCTGACGCGTTCGCTGGAGAAGCCCGAGGTCGATCTCGCGGTGGAGGCGTGCCGCAATGCCGCCGAGGATGCCGGCCTCGATCCGGCCCAGCTCGACGGGATCAACATCCAGGTCCATCACTGGCCGCCGCCGAGCACGGCCGACATCGCCGCGGGGCTCGGCATGCGTGACATCCGCTGGCAGGCCGATGGCGGGATCGGCGTCGCGTCCGCCGGTCGGGCGGCGCTTGCCGTGGACACCGGCGAGTGCGACTACGCGGTTGTCTGCAAGGTGATGAACACGGTGGCTCCAGTTGCCACGCCGGACATCAACCCGGGCAGCGGCGGCGTCCCGGGACCGACGCAGTTCGAGGTGCCTTACGGCCTCGGGTACTCGATGCAGCGCATCGGGTTCACCGTCCGGCGATGGATGCACCGCTACGGCATCACCCACGAACAGGTCGGCTGGCTGTGCGTGACGCAACGCGAGCACGCGCTGCTCAACCCGCAGGCGTTCTTCAAGAAGGCGCTCACGATCGAGGACTACATGAGTGCCCGCTGGATCTCCGATCCGGTCCGCGTGCTCGACTGCGACTACCCCGTCAACGGGGCCTACGCCTACATCGTCACGCGCCAGGACCGCGCCAAGGATCTCCGTCAAACCCCCGTCTACCTCCGTTCGTGGGTCGAGTCCGAGATACCGCTGCTCGACTTCCACCTCATAGCCGAAGACCTCGGCCCCGGCCCGAGTCCATGGCTCACCGACCTCTACCGCGATTCGGGTGTGTCGCCGGCAGAGCTGGACGTGTGGATGCTCTACGACGGCTTCAGTTTCTTCGCGCCCCAGTGGATGGAGAGCCTCGGCCTGGTCCCACGCGGTGAATCGGGCAACTACATGCAGGGCGGCAAGAACATCCGCTTCGACGGTGAGCACCCGGTGAACACCCACGGCGGGCAGATCTCCGAAGGCCGCCTCCACGGGGCCGGCCACCTGCTCGAAGCGGTGCAGCAACTCCGCGGCAATTGCGGCGATCGTCAGGCGAAGAAGGCCGACTACGCCGTCGTAAGCACGGCATTCCCCAACACCGGCGCAGCGGCGATCCTCGGAAAGTGACCATTGTGAGTGAGACGATCAACACCCAGACCCGCGAAGGACAGGAGCGGTTGAAGGAGCTGGGGATCAAGCCGATCCCCGAGCCCGACGACGTGACCCGTCCGTACTGGGACGCCGCCCGTTCGCACGAGCTGCACATCCGGAAGTGCCTCGACTGCTCGAAGATGCAGCATCCGCCCCGCCCGGCATGCCCGTCCTGCGGCTCCGAGAAGCACGAGTGGGTGAAGGTCAGCGGCGACGGCGTCGTCTACACCTTCATCATCGACTACCGCCTGATGGTGCCCGGTTTCGACAAGCCGTATGTCGTGGCCCAGGTGAACCCGGTCGAAGCCCAGGACGACACGGTGCGCGTCGTGACCAACGTGATCGACTGCCCGATCGAGTCGGTGTACATCGGCATGCCGGTGGAGGTGGTCTTCGAAGACGTGTCGGATGCGGTCACGCTTCCGCAGTTCCGGCCTCGAACGGCCTGACGTCGAACGTCAGAAATTCGTTCATCGGACCCAGGGAACCGTGCGCTGCTTGTACTGGGCATCACGCTCGACGAACCAGTCGACCACTTGATTGTCGTGCGTGCTGGTGAGCTCGGCGGCCCGCTCGCCTTCGCCGTTGATGATCGCCCAGGCGATCTCGTGGTGCGAGTCGTGCACGTCCTTGCTGATCTCCGCCGGAAGCCCGAAGCCGCCCCAACGAGCGTTCATGGCCACCGAGTTGGCGATGTGACGCATCGCCTCCGCCATCAGCTCGAGCACGCCGTTGCCCGATGCCTGGGCCAGCATCATGTGGAAGTCGGGCGCCTGGTTGATGTACGCGGCATCGTTCGCCTCGGGGTCGGGGTCGCCGCTGACGAACGCGTGCAGCATCGCCATCGCGTCCGGGTCCTGCCGTTCGGCGGCCATCCGGGCCATGGCCGGCTCGACCAGCAGCCGGGCGGCGAGCAGATCCGCCGCCGACGCGCCCCGGAGGTGGAAGTGCAGGCTGGCCATGCGCCCGAGGTACTCGCCGCTCGGTCCCACGTAGACGGGTCCGCCGCTCTGGCCGGGCCGCATGACCACGACGCCTTGCACCTCGAGGATCCGCAGTGCCTCGCGCATGGTCGGTCGGCTGACCCCGTACTGCTCGAGCATCGCCGCCTCCGGCGGCAGCATCTCGCCCGGCGTGAAGCGGCCGGCGACGAGGCCTTCGACGATCTCGTAGGCAACGGCCTCGCCGAGCTTCTCGCGGCGGCGGTGTCGCAGCGACGTGACGGTGGGGAGACGGCGCGGCTCGTCGTTGACCCGCGCCTCACCGGCCGCCGGTGCGGCAGGAACACGCAGCTCTGACATGAAGACCCTCCATCCAGTCGGGGACCGCGCCAGCCGAATTGCACTTGCGTCGGTCTGATCATACAGTTAAGATAGTAATAAGAGATTAGTCGAAGGAGAACCTCCATGACGAACAAAGCCGGGAAGCGACTGCGGTGCGGCATCTGCGGCGCAGAAGTGATCGTGAGCCGTGGCGGAGCGGGGACCGTCGAGTGCTGTACGCAGCCGATGGCCGAACGCTGAATCGTCCATGCTGATCGGCAAGCGCTACCGGTGCGACCAATGCTCGACCGAGGTCCTCGTCACCCGACCGGGCACCGGAGAGCCGTCGTGCTGCGCGAAGCCGATGGACCTGCTCGCACCGAAGGACCTGCCGGCGGCTGACTGATGCAGGCTCGACAAGAACTGATGTACCGGAATCTCGCTTCGTGGAGACCGACTGAAGGGGGAATGGCATGAGGCCGCTTGAAGGGATACGAATACTCGACTTCTCGCGTCAGTTCGCGGGCGCACTCGGAACCCGGTTTCTTGCCGGCCTCGGCGCCGAAGTGCTTCGCGCGGAGTGGCCCGAGCCGCCGGGGCTCGATTTCGTTCGCTTCTTGAGCCCGGCCGAGGGAGTTCCGGGGTTCAACCGCGGCGGCATGTTCAACGGCGCCAACGTCGACAAGCGCAGCTTCACCCTCAACATGGCGACGCCCGAGGGCCGAGAGCTGGCGCTGGAGCTGGTGAAGAAGAGCGACGTCGTCTACGAGAACATGACGCCGCGCGTGATGAAGAACTGGGGTCTCGACTACGAGTCCCTAAAGGCGGCTCGGAGCGACATCATCTACGTGTCGTGCTCAGGCTTCGGTCGCAACGGACCGACTGCGCACTACCGGTCCTACGGGAGTCCGTCCCAGGGCCACACCGGCATCGTGCATCTCGCCGGCATGCCCGGCCGGCCACCGGCCGGATGGGGCTTCCAGATCGGTGACACCCACGCCGGGACGAACAACGCGCTGTCGGTGCTCATGGCACTGCGCCACCGCCGTCGGACGGGCGAGGGAATGTTCATCGACTCGGCGCAGACCCAGGGCAACGTCACGCTGTCCGGTCTCGACGTGCTCGAGTACTCCGTGAATGCAACCTTGAAACAAAGGCCCGAGTTCCCGCCGGGGAACAAGCGGATCAACCCGCGCATCGCGCCACACAACGTCTACCCATGCCTCGGGACCGACCGCTGGGTCGCGATCTCTGTCCACGACGACGTCGAGTGGAACAGCCTGAAGGCGGCGATGGGCAACCCCGCATGGGCGGACAACGCCGACTGGGACACGAGCGTGGGCCGCTACCGCGACCAGGAGTCGATCGACGTCTCGCTGTCGGAGTGGACGTCGGACCGTGATCGGTTCGCGGCAGCCCGCCGGCTCCAGGAGTACGGGGTACCGGCAGGAGTCGTGCAAGATGCCCGCGACCGGCTGAACTGGGATCGCCAGATGGCGCACCGCGGCTCGTACGCGATCTTCGATCACGCGGAGGTCGGGCCTCGTCGCCACGAGACGGTCGCCGCGAAGCTGAGCCGCGACCCCTACGTCCAGCAGAACGCAGCGCCGCTCCTCGGTGGCGACAACGACTACGTGTTCAAGACCCTGCTCGGGCTCAACGACGAGCGCCTCGCGGCACTCGAAGAGGCCGACGCCATCCGTACCCTCGTGCGGAGCGAGCCATGAGCACAGACGCGAACGAAGCAACAGGGATCCTGCGGGATCTGATGGTGGTGGAGCTCGGCGACGAGGGAACCCAGATGTGCGGGAAGTTGCTCGCCGACATGGGCGCCACGGTGATCAAGGTCGAACCGTCGGAAGGCTGCCGTGCCCGCCACCGCGGTCCGTACCTCGATGGTCACGATGGCGACCCGGATGCGAGCCTGTACTTCTGGGCGAACAACACCAGCAAGGACAGCGTCCGACTCGATCTTGATGACCCGAAGGGTCGCGAGGCGTACCTCCGGCTGCTCGAACAGGCCGACGTCGTGCTCGAGGATCAGCGTGTCGGCTACCTGTCGTTGTGGGGCCTGGCGTACGAGCAGCTCCGCGAACGCTTCCCGGCGCTCATCCATGTCTCGGTCACGCCGTTCGGGTCGACCGGCCCGTTCAGCACGTGGAAGGGCTCGGACATCGTGCTGTGGGCCATGGGCGGCGCGATGTCGCTCATCGGTTACACCGACCCGACCACACCTCCATTGGTGCCTCAGGGCGACCTCGTGGCACAACTGGCAGGACAGTGGGCCTGCATGGGCACGCTCGCCGCGCTCGAGGCGCGCGACCGCCATGGCGAGGGCCAGCATGTCGACGTCTCCATGCAGGAGGTGGTCGCGTTCATCACCGGCAACTACGCGACCGCGCCGTTCGAGTACGAGGGCGCGATCAACCGCCGCGCCGATCTCATGAACATGGTCGAGGTATGCGACGGCGGCTACCTCGTCGCCCAGATGCTGAACATCACCGACGACAAGTGGCAGGCCTTTAAGGACTGGCTCGTCGAGGAGGGCGAGGGCAAGGACCTCTACGACCTGTTGCCCGCCGAGTTCGAGTCGTATCGCCCACGGGTGATGGCTGTTGTGAAGGAGTTGGCGCTGACCCGCACGACGCCGCACATGTGCGAGCTCGGACAGCAGTTCGGGTTCACCTGGATGGCGGTCAACTCGGTCGCCCAGCTCTTCGACGACAAGCAGCTCCGCTTCCGCGGCTTCTTCCAATTGGTCGCGCACCCGGAGCTCGGGCGCACGTTCGAGTATGCCGGCCCCGGCGCCGAGTTCGTCGGGGATCCCTGGCGCATCCGGCGCCGGCCACCGCTGCTCGGCGAGGACGAGATCCGCTGGAACGTGGCACCGTGAGGCGCGTGGTCACCGGCGTCGGGCCTGATGGACGGTCCTGTGTCCTGAGTGATGGCCCTCAGGAGCACGCGCTCATGGACATGGCCGGAGGCGACGACCTCCTCGCCGGCACGCGTTCGATGATCGACGGAGTCGGCGAGCCGGGTTCGCGCCAGGCGACCGCGGGCATCGTGTGGAGCTCCGATGGCGATGTCCCCCTGTTCCTGGACGGACCCCCGCCGTCCGAATCGGGCTGGCGTGTCGAGTGGCACCGGACCGTGTTCGGGCCCAACACCTCGGCCCGTAAGCACACAACGCCGACGTTCGATGTCGACCTCGTGATCAGCGGGGAGGTGGACCTGCTGCTGGAGAACGGCGACGTCCACCTGGAGCCCGGTGACACGGTCGTGATCCCCGGTGTCGTCCATGGATGGCGGACCGGATCCAGCCCGTGCGATTTCATTTGTGTGATGTGGTCGCACGCCGCCGTTTGTAGAGATTGACTTCACCAACAGCCGAAGAATGAGGAGATAGAGGAAAAAATGACACTTCTAGAGAAGGAAATTGATACATCGGTCCTTGATGGCATCGCCATCGTGGACTGTGACGCGCACATGACGGAGCCTCCGGATCTGTGGACGTCGCGTGTGTCGAAGTCGATGCAGGACAAGGTGCCGGTCATGCGGACCGAGGATGGCGTCAGCCTCTGGTACCTGGACGACGAGCCGTGGTGCGTGATCGGTGGCAATACCATCGAGAAGAGCGCGACGGGTTCGCGAAAGGTGCTGGGTGAGCACATCGTGCAGCCGTTCGAGCAGGTCGACAAGTCGGCGTGGGATGCGACGGCGCGGCTCGAGCTGATGGATGGTCAGGGTGTTGAGGCGGCGATCATCTATCCGAACGGGGTCGGTTTCGCGTCGAACCACATCTTCGCCATCGAGGATCATGCATTGCGGACCGAGGTTCTTTCGGTCTACAACGATTGGTTCATGGATGTGCAGGTGGAGTCGGGGAATCGGTTGTTCCCGCAGTCGATGTTGCCGGTGTGGGACATGGATCTGACGGTGAAGGAGATGACGAAGCGGCTGGATCAGGGTGCGACGGGGTTCACGTTGTCGGACAAGCCGGAGTTGTTGGGTCTGCCGGAGTTGGATCAGCCGTACTTCGAG
>JAYUDQ010000487.1:0-4625 GCA_043739745.1 Acidimicrobiia bacterium
CCCGCGATCCCGCCCGGCACCTTGCGGAAGCGGTCGTAGTCGTCCCAGCTGATGATGTGCACGCAGTCGCGGCCGCGTCTGCGGATCTCGTCGGCCACGAGGTGCGGAACCATCACCTCGCGCAGGTTGCCGAGGTGGATGGGTCCTGACGGCGAGATGCCCGACGCACACACGATCTGGCGTCCAGGGAAACGCCGGTCACCCGCCTCGATCACCTCATCGGCCAGGCGCGCCACCCAGTCGGAGTCGGCCTGGTCGTCGGCGCTCATCGCCCGCTGCGCACGGTCCTGGCGGTCGGGGTGCTTCAACACGGTTCGCTACCTGGTCTTCCGGGTGGGTGGAGTCGTCCATTGTTCCTCACTGCCCGAGTGGGTTGGTTCCTCCGTGGCCTTTATCGATAGCTGCGCCGGTCGGCCGATACTTGTCCGCTCCAGTCCGACCGATACAGAAGAGAGACCTTCTCCGTGGAGCAAACAGTTTCGCGGCGATTCCCGATCGACGGAGGTACCGCCTCCCGACCGATCCTTCGTTTCGCTGCCCGTCCAGCCGAACGGCCGACGACGTCGTCCACCGCAACAAGTCTGCGCAGGGATGGAACCGTCCCGTCCGACGCGCACGTCACCCGTGTCGAGGCCAGGATCGCTGATCTGCTTTCGGGCGAGCGGGACCGGTGGTGCTCCCGGTATCCCGCTCTCGAAGCGGGCTTCGACAGCTTGACGGCCTTCATTCTGGGTGGCGGCAAACGGCTTCGCCCGAGGTTTGCGTTCTGGGGGTTTGTGGGTGCTGGAGGCGCTCCGGATGACGACCGCCTCGTGGACCTCGGCGCGGCGATCGAGATGCTGCATGCGTTCGCCCTGATCCATGACGATGTGATGGACGGGAGTGATTCTCGTCGCCATCAGCCGACGGTGCATCGCCGGTTCGCCGGTCTGCATGCCGGGCGGGGGTGGCGGGGCGAGGAGCGGCGTGTCGCCGAGGGTTTCGCCATCCTGTTGGGCGATCTGGCGTTCGTGTATTCGACTCAGCTTCTCCACGGGGCGCCGGCGCGGGTGCGGTCGCTGTTCGACGAGATGCGCATCGAGCTGCATGTCGGTCAGTACCTCGATCTCGTGTGCGCGGCATCGGGTTCAGTGGATGATCCGATGATTGCGGACATCGCCCGCTTCAAGACGGCGAAGTACTCGGTGGAGCGGCCGTTGCACCTTGGCGCGGCGCTTGCCGGCATCGATGCGCTCGACACCGCGTTCTCGCGTTTCGGGCTAGCCGTGGGCGAGGCCTTCCAGCATCGCGATGATCTTCTCGGCGTGTTTGGAGACCCCGAGGAGACGGGCAAACCCTGCGGTGATGACATCCGCACCGGCAAGATGACCCTGCTCCTCCAGCGCGCCCTCACGTCCCCGCATGCGGGTGACGTGCCTGCCCTGGCGCGGATGGGCACGGCCGCACTGTCGGAGCGCGACGTGTCTGACATCGGTGCCTTCCTCGTCGAGAGCGGTGCCGTCGGTGCGGTCGAAGCCCGGATCGCTGCACTCGTCGATGAGGCGCTGTGTGCCTTGCGGGGGGCGGGCCTGAGCGACGGGGCCTCCGAGGGTCTCGAACGGCTGGCGTGCAGCTCGGCATGGAGGATCGAATGAGCAGCCGCATCGTCGTCGTCGGTGCCGGGTTCGGTGGGCTCTCGGCGGCATGCCATCTGCGGGGCATGGGCCACGACGTCGTGGTGTTCGAGGCCGGATCATCGCCCGGCGGACGTGCGGGGTTGGTCGACCATGAGGGGTTCCGGTTCGATTCCGGCCCCACCGTGGTGACGATGGTCGATCTCATCGCTTCCACGTTTGCCGCGGTCGGAGCCGACCTGGACGACTTCTGTTCGCTCGTGCAGCTCGATCCCGCCTACCGGGCGACGTTCGCCGACGGGAGCTCGCTCTCCGTTCGGGCCGACGTGCGCGACATGGCCGACGAGATCCGACGGCTCAGTGGACCGGCCGATGCCGAAGGCTACGGGCGTTTCGTGGCCTGGACGACGGAGCTGTACCGGCTCGAGTTCGACCGGTTCATCGCCCGTGATGTCGGCGGATTGGCCGACATGGCGGGCGGTGCCAGGCAGCTCGCCGGCCTCGTCGCGGTCGGTGCGTTCCGATCGTGGGCGGCCAAGATCAGCGGGTTCTTCGCAGACGACCGTCTCCGCCGCCTCTTCTCGTTCCAGGCCATGTACGCCGGACTCAGTCCGCTCGAAGCGCTCGGCCTGTTCGCCGTCATCGCCCATATGGACACCGTGCAAGGCGTGTTCGCCCCTGTCGGCGGCGTGCAGGCGCTGGCCGCCGGGCTCGCCGATGCGGCCACCAAGGCCGGCGTCGAAGTCCACCTGAACACGCCGGTCACGAGGATCAGCGGTGGCGCCAGGCCTTGCGTGCACCTGGCCGACGGGACCGTCTTCGAGGCCGCTGTGGTGGTCGCCAACCCGGACCTTCCCATCGTCTACGACGAGTTGCTCGATGTGGCCATGCCGAAATCACTACGCCGCGCCCACTTCTCGCCGTCGTGCATCGTTTGGCATCTCGCCATGCGCGGCCGCCTGCCCGACGAGACCGCGCACCACAACATCCATTTCGGTCGTGACTGGGGCGTTGCGTTCGATGATCTGTTGGTCCGCGGTCGGCCGATGGCGGAACCTTCGCGGTTCGTGACCGTCGGTTCGCTCAGCGATCCAACCGCGGCCCCGCCCGGCGGGCATGCCGTGTTCGTGCTCGAACCGGTCCCGAATCTCGACGCGGACGTCGACTGGTCCCGCCAGACCCCGGCGCTGACCGACAGGATGCGCCGCTGGGCCGAAGGGGCGGGCTATCCGGTCGAGGACGCGGAGTTGGTGTCGGTGATCGACCCGCCGGCATGGCGCGGCCGTGGTGCGGCGCGGGGCACACCGTTCAGCCTCGATCACCGCTTCAGCCAGTCCGGTCCGTTCCGGCCTGCGCCCGAAGACCGGCGCATCCCCGGCGTGGTGTTCTGCGGCGCCGGCACCCGGCCGGGTATCGGGATCCCGATGGTCCTGATCTCCGGACGTATCGCCGCAGAGCGCGCCCACCGCCACGCCGACTCAATCGCGATCCGAGGAGCACGCCCATGACCGATCTGATGAGCCCACCCGTTGCGACCCGGGGTGGCGCGCTGCCGGTCCTCGAACGGAGCCTCGAACGGAGCCCCGAACCGGTCACGCTTGATGCGAGCTACAAGCGCTGCAAGCAGCTCAACCGGGAACACGGGACCAGTTACTACTGGGCGACGCTGGCGCTGCCGCGCATCAAGCAGCCCCACGTCCACGCCCTGTACGGCCTGTGCCGCTACGCGGACGAGATCGTCGACGCGTTCGACGACAGCCCGGTCGAGGAGCGTTCGCAGCGTCTCGACGAACTCGAGCAGCTACTGATGACCGGCCTTGCGCGGCGACGCAGCGACCATCTGATCCTCAAAGCCGTCGTGTCCACCGCGGGTGCGTTCGACCTTCCCGACGAGGCGTTCCGCCGCTTCTTCTCGGCCATGCGAACCGACCTCCATGTCTGCCGCTACGCCACCTATGACGATCTCCTTCGGTACATGGACGGTTCCGCTGCGGTGATCGGCGAGCTGATGATGCCGATCCTCGAGCCGTTGCACCCCGATGCCCGTCGGGGTGCGAGAGATCTCGGTGTCGCGTTCCAGCTCACGAACTTCCTGCGTGACGTCGGTGAAGACCTCGACCGTGGCCGTGTCTATTTTCCTGCCGATGAGCTCGACCGGTTCGGCGTCGACATCCACTCCCGGATCGTGACGAAGAAGTGGCGGGAGTTCTGCCAGTTCCAGATCAACCGGATGCAGGTGCTCTACCGCTCTGCGGACGACGCGATCGAGCTGCTGCCCCCGAGCTCGGCCGGCTCGATTCGCACGGCACGGATCATCTACTCCGAAATACTGGACCGGATCATGGCGAACGACTACGACGTGTTCTCCAAACGGGCCCGCGTGCCATTGGCCCGAAAGCTCACGGTTGCTCTCCGCGAATACGTCCGGCGATGACGCACGTCCCGCATCGCAGCCCGGCCCAGCCCACCGAGGACTGCCCCGAGGACGACTGGGTGGTTCTGGTCGACGAGCACGATCGTGAGATCGGGACGGCCGGCAAACTCGCGGCCCACCAGTTCCCCGGGCAGCTCCACCGCGCCTTCTCCGTCCTCATCCACGACGGGAACGGCCGACTTCTGCTGCAACAGCGTGCGCTGACGAAGTATCACTTCGGTGGCCGGTGGACGAACACGTGCTGCAGCCATCCTCGGCCGGGCGAGGGCATCCTCGTCGCCGCACGCCGCCGTCTGCACGACGAGATGGGCTTGGATCAAGTCGAGCTCGCAGAGCTAGGAGTGTTCGAGTATCGGGCGCATGATCCGGCATCGGGCCTCGTCGAGCACGAGCTCGACCATGTGATCGTCGGCCGCTGCGACGACACCCCGCGGCCGAATCCGGCAGAGGCCGCCGACCATGCCTGGTGCCGCGTCGACGAGCTCGTGTCACGCTTGGAGTCGGAACCCGACACGTTCACGCCCTGGCTCAGGCCTGCGCTCGACATCTACCTTGCGACGAGGATTCCCGTGGTCTCG
>JAYUDQ010000488.1:0-4625 GCA_043739745.1 Acidimicrobiia bacterium
CGCCACTGGCGGAAACCCACTGATACTCCGCGGGCTCGCCGCCACGCTGGCCACCAACGCCATGTCCGGTGACGAAATCGGATCGGCGGTGACCTCGAACGCGACCGCGATCGCCCAGCACGCACTGCAGTGCGCATCGACCTCGGTCCGGCGCGTCGCATCGCTCCTCGCCGTCGCCAGTTCCTCGACGTCGCCAACGGTGATTGGGGATGTCGCGAGCAATCTCGACAGCGACACGTCGAAGGCCGAAGTGAACGAAGCGATCGCGGAAGGAATCCGGAGCGGCCTGTTCCGCACGGATCCCAACGGCGCAATCGACCTCGCCTCCGATGGCCTCCGCCGAGCCGTTCTCGATGCCATGCCGCCCGATCCACAGATGTACATCCACGAACTGCTCGGCCTGGCTCTGACCGCCGCCGGCGCCGGCCCGCTCGCCATCGCACCCCACCTGCTCGCCGCGAGCTCGCGCGATGTCGAACGAGCGATCAACGCGGCAACCGCCGCCGGTGAAGCAGCACGCGCAGCAACGATGTTCATCGAAGCAGCCGCATACTTCGCCCAAGCCGCGACTCTCGCCGATCATCCAAGAAGCGGCGAGCGTCACCTGCTCCTGCAACTCGAACGAGCGGAATGCCTGCGACTCGCGGCCGACAGCGCAGGACACGAGATCGCATGGCAGGTCGCACGGCAAGCAGAGCAAGAAGGCCTTGCGGACCTCACGTGCCGCGCCGCCACAGCGCTCTGCCAGCTCGGACCCAGCACGCTCGCAGGACGATTGGACGTCGAACTCGCCGCCCTCGTCGAACGGGCCCTGAACGGCTGCAGCGACCGAACACTCCGCACCGCATGCATGTCCCAGGCCAGCCTGTTCTACAGCATGAGCGGCGATGTCGGCCGCACTCGCGCCCACTTCCTCGACGCCCTCGACATCGCCCGGACAAATCCGGACGACACCCTCCGTGCCCACGTGCTGAGCAACGCCTACACCGCCCTGACCCACCCCGATGACTGGCCATTGAGACGACAGCTCGCCGGCGAGTTGCTCGCCCTCGCCGAAGACCTCGACTCAGACCAATTCCGCTTCGAGGCGCTCCACCTCTACTACTCGGTGCAAGTCCAATTCCCGGACCCCCTCCTTCGCACGACCTTCGTCCGCCAGACGCAATTGGCAGGCCGATTGCGAAGCGCCGCGCACCGCTGGATGCTCGGATACCAGGCGGCATGCCTCGCCTACCTCGACGGTCGACTCGAGGAGGCACTGACGATCAGCGTCGCTGCCCAAGAGCAATCGCACGTCTCGGCCTCACGCTCCGACGGCAACCACGCAATCCTGCTCTTCGCCGTGCGGCTCGCCCAAGACCGCGGCCAGGAACTCGTCTCGGCCATGGATTCGATGATCATCGATCAACCGGGTCTGCCAGGCTGGCGAGCCGTAGCGGCGTGGCTCGCCGCACTCCGAGGTGATCGAACACGAGTGCTCGCCGAGTGTGAAGCGCTCGACGATGGACTGGCGCTGCCGCACGACACCGCCTGGAGCGGCGCCGCAATGCTCCTCGGCAGAGCGATCGCAGCGTGCGGCACCCCGGAGCAGATTGGGATCATCGAACACATCCTGCAGCCCATGACCGGCCTGATGACCTGGATCGGATCGTGCACCGTCGGCCCATTCGATGTCGCGCTCGCCGAACTCGCACTGGCCCGTAACGACCCAGACGTCGCACAGCACCACCTTGCAGTCGCTCGCCAGTCGATCACCCTTCTCGGCGCCCGCGTCTACGAACCTGACCTCGACCACATCGCCAGTCGAATCCTGAACGGTGAGTCGGCCCGGGTTTGACGGAGGATCGGCGGATCCCAGCCGATTCAGGTCGCGCCGTTGACGTCGATGATGAGATGGGTCGCGGACTGGGTGTAGAAACACACGTTGCCGTTGACCCCGATCTTGGTGATCACAGCATTCGGCACAGTCTGTCCAACGATGTAGTTCAAGTTCGACGATGTCGGTCTGTCACTCCCACACGGATAGACCGTCACGTATCCCGCGCCGCCAGGACCCGTGACCGTGACATTGAGAACAGCCGCCGTCGCACCGTCCGGCACCCCACCACGACCCGCCACACGAACCTCCGTCACCGAACCCGCCGCGAGCAACCCGGCACCAAGGCCCTGCCCATCAATCGTCGAAGAGCCCGGATCCGTCCTCGTGTCGAACAAGCGAGCCGGCACCAACGCACTGTACGCAGACCCGGCCACAGGCGGAGTCGGGGTCGGGGCGTTCGGGTCCGGTACACCGGGGATCGCAGCGAATGCAGTCGGCAACGGCGGGTCCGAGGGCGGGGCCGGATCTGCCGGTGGCGGCGGGATCGGTAGTCCGAGGTCGAGAACGACCGCGCCCGCGGGATGGCTGTTGGTGAGGGCGGTACCGAAGATCAGCGAACCGTGGCCTGTGACAAGCCTGCGCTCTGCGGAGGGAGTGTCGGCGTCGATCAACGCAATGTGGCCGATCGGCACCGAGGACGAAACGACCGCAAGTTCGTTCGCGCCGGGTGCGCTCGGGGCGGTTGTCCTGGCGGCTTGGCTGATGGGGACGCAGGCGCTGGTCGCGACCGCGAAATGACTTCCATGTGCGATCGTCGAATGCGATGTGACCTCGACGACTGCTGCGTTCGCTGTCGGGTGCAGATACATCAGCGACAACGAGAACTTCTGGTCGGTGTCGACTTTGCCTTTGATCCCCCCGAGGGATGATCTCACTGCAGCGTCCGACGTTGGGTCTGCGGGGCAACCGTTCTCCCACCATTTCACGACGACGTCACTTCCCGCGGCCCAACCTGGTGCATCCCCCGCAGCCACGGCGACCGTCCCGTCCGCCAAGTCCGGTGTGATTCGGTCGAAGGACGACAGATATGGTGCCGGCGAGGCGATGTGCGCAATTTGCCCAGCGTTCTGGTAGCGAGTGTCTGCGGCCTTGACGTTCGCCGTGACGGAGAAATCGCCAGTGCTCGTGTAGGTGTGCGTGACGACCGTGCCGAACGTCCCGACTTGCGGCGGGGTGTCGTCACCGAAGTTCCATGTCAGCGTGAGCGGCGAACCGAGCGGATCTTGCGCGATTGCCACAGCTTTCATGACATGCCCGGCTGTGGTGAGAGCCATTTTCACCCTCGGTGGTTTCAATGCCTGTGTTTCCGGGATGTAGAACGCGCCATCGCTCGAAATCCCGCCGCACGTGTACCCGTCATTTCTACAAATCCGGCGTTCCACGATTCCGTTGTATCCGCGGTTGCCATACCATCCGCCGTGCGGATGGAAGTTGTTGAAGGTGTACGTGCAGACCAGCGTGTTGTCGCAGCTTCGGGGTCCATCACGCTCGGTCATTCGGATATCCGTGACCGGCGCGTTGATCGACTGGAAGACAGCGGGCGAGGCCCAACCGATTGTCCCGAGGGTCCAACCGTCTGCAGCCTGGCCGAAGTCCGTTATCGAGAAAGTCACTTCGACCGACGACCCGGCGCCGCTGCCAAGAACCCCGGCGTCGCTGTCAGCCTCGAGAGCGGTCGGCATGTCGGCGAGCACAGGGGACTTCACCAGGAACTCTTGACCAACCACAGGGGCGTGCAAGCAGTAATCTGGCGAGTCCGGCGGGAGCGATGAGCAGATCGGCGGCGGCTGGGGTTGCGTCGCAGCGCGCGCGACCGGAGGTGTGCCGACACCCAAGACCCCCAGCGTCGCCGTCAGCACTCCTGCCACGACTGCGACTCGGCCGCACCCCCTCACGAATCCGCCCACGATCGACCTGTCTGCACCGTCTCGACTCACACCCACCAGAATCCTCCGCGAACTCGTCCGAATCCCTACTTGACCACAGCCCGGTAGCAGGTCGGTAACAGCAGGCGCGCCTCACTCAGAGCAGTCACGGAACCCGGTTGAGTGATGCCGTGTCGCCTCGACGTCCGGGCAGCGACCTAGTTGATTGCGCGCCACGTTCAGTTCAGTTTGCTGATCCTTCGATTCGGCCAGAGGTCCGCGCCAACGTCCGGAGCCGAACACGACGACGGCGTTTCATTTCGCACCTCGTCGCCATTGACAACCCCGACCCAGTCGGACCCACCGGAGCCGGCATCAACACGCTCGCCCAGCGACAATCGATCGTCGAGGCGGCCGAGAACGAATGGACCGATGCACTCGCCGATGGTGGCGTCCGTCCCGGTGACGCGGCCCTCTACCGGCGAGCACTCCACACCGCCATCGACCGTGCCGCCCTTCAACTCCGAGCCGAACCGCCCGCATGGCTCACCACCTGGATCAGTACCCGACCCACCACCCCCGCCGGTGCAGCCGTCTGGGACGACGCCACCACCCGCATCGCCGAACACCGCCTCCTGCACGACATCGACAACGAACCAGGCATCGGACCCCGACCACACGAACCGAACTCCAGCGGTCGGTGGGACGACCTCATGCTCCGACTCCTCGAAGACCGAATCTGGCTCGCCACACACCAGACGCCGGCCGTCACGGCGATCGCGACGTGCAGCCCTGTTGAACTCGCCAGCCGCCGACTTGAGCTCGAACAACTCTTCGACTGTGCGCCAGCCGACCAGCAACAACTCATCAACCGGATCGTG
>JAYUDQ010000489.1:0-4624 GCA_043739745.1 Acidimicrobiia bacterium
ACCGCGCCGAGCACATACTCGGCCGCCTGATGCATCCAGAAGGGGCGCTTGCCGGGCATTGCCATCGAAACAAACTACCGTGAGCCTCTGGATCTGCGCTGACGAGGGGAGCCATGAAACGTCGAATTGCGGCTTGTGTGGTCGCCGCGGTGTTCGCTGCGGCGTGCAGCAGTTCGCCCAAGAGCGGTACCACTGCATCGTCGTCGGTGGCCCCGCCAACGACCGTCACCTCGAACACGGTCTCGCCCGCCACCTCGGGCGACACCGGGACCACCGGGACCACCGCTGCGACCGCGGCGACCGGGGCGACCAATCCCGGCTACAGCGCGAACATCACCCGCACGACCTACGGCATTCCCCACATCGTCGCTGACGATTGGGGCAGCCTCGGCTTCGGGCAGGGCTATGCATTCGCCGAGGACCGCGCCTGCACCCTGATCGATCAGGTGATCAAGGTCCGTGGCGAGCGCTCGAAATGGTTCGGACCCGGTGACGGCGACGCGAACCTGAACACCGACTTCGCCTACCGTCAACTCGGCCTGCACGCCGCCGCTGACAAACGCTTCGCCAACCAGCCGCCGAACGTCGCCGACATGGTCAAGGGCTATGTGGCCGGCTTCAACGCCGAGCTCGTCGCCCAAGGCCCGCACGGTTGGTGCGAGGGCAAGCCATGGGTGCAGCCGATCACCACCACCGATGTGTACGCCTATCTCAACGACGTGTTGCTGTTCGCCTCGAGCGGTGTGTTGATCCAGCCGATCGCCACCGCGCAGCCCCCGCAGCCGGCGGCGCCCGACACGATCGTGGCGAGCGCCGACGCGTCGACCGGCTCGATCGCGGCGGCCCCGCCAGAGTTCAACCTGAAGACGACCATGGCCAGCAACGGCTGGGCCATCGGCGCGTCGCTGAGCGAGCGCGGCCGCGGGATGCTGTTGTCAAACCCGCACTTCCCGTGGGAGGGAGAAAAGAGGCTGTGGGAGTCGCAGCTGACCTTGACGACAGGTGAGCTGAACGTCTACGGCGCAACCCTCTCGGGCGTGCCCGGAGTGCTGATCGGGTTCAACGACAACGTCGCATGGACACACACCGTCTCGGCCGGGTACCGGATGACCCTCTATGAGCTCAAGCTCACCCCGGGCGATCCGACGTCGTTCGTCTACGGCAACACCATCGAGAAGATGACGTCGAAGGAGATGACCATCGACGTGATGCAGGCCGACGGAACAACGAAGCCGCAAACGCGCACGATGTGGTCCAGCCACTACGGCCCACTGCTCAACCTGCCGTTCGGTTGGACGACCGAGAAGGCGTACACGATGCGCGACGCCAACATCGACAACGCCGACGCGCTCGCGCAGTTCTTCGGCATGGACGCAGCGAAGAGCATGGACGACTTCATCAACGTCCATCGCAACGCGAACGGCATCCCGTGGGTGAACACGATCGCGACGTCGTCGGACGGTCGGGCATGGTACGCGGACACCGCGGCGACGCCGAATCTCTCACCAGCGGCCCTCGGGATGTGGAAGGCGAACGTGGACAGCGGCGCGCTCGCGAAGACCGTTCTCGACAATGGCGCGATCCTGCTCGACGGGTCGGATCCGATCAACGAATGGGTCGATGACCAGGCCGCTACCCGTCCCGGCATCTTGGCCTTCGACAAGCAACCCCAGTTGGAGCGCAGCGACTTCGTCTTCAACTCCAACGACTCGCATTGGCTGGCCAATCCGGCCCAGCTGCTGACCGGCTACTCACCACTGACCGGAGCGGAAGCGGTACCGCAGTCGCCACGAACGCGTATGAACGCGATGTTGCTCGCCGATCCCGCCGACCGCGCCGCGGACGGCAAGTTTTCGCTGGCCGAGATCGAGGGGGCGCTCTTCTCCAACCGGGGCCTGCACTCCGATCTGTTGCTCAAGCCGGTGATTCAGGCCTGCGACGCCACGCGCTCGGTGACGATCGACGAGACGCCGTACGCGCTCGCCGATGCGTGCGGCGTGCTGCGCAATTGGGACGGCCGATACAACCTCGACTCGAAGGGCGCGCCGCTGTGGCGCGAGTTCCTCGGTCGCTTCAACACGCGCACCGATGCCGGCGATCTGTACGCAGTGCCGTTCGATCCGACCGACCCGGTCGGCACGCCCAACACGTTGAACGCCGACACCGCGTCGGTCGTCACCAAACTCGCGACGGCCGCCAAGGCACTGCTCGCAGCCGGGCACCCGATCGAGAGCGCGCTGGGCGAGATGCAGTTCGACGACCGGGCTGGGAGCGACCGGACGCCTCTCCCCGGCGGCCAAAACCTCGACGGAGCGGCGAGCATCGTCGCCTGTTGCGCGGGCGCCAAGACGCTCGCGCCGAAAGGAGACCCGGGCATCTTCAACAAGGCGGACGGTTTCACCACATTGGGCTACCCGGTCAGCTCCGGCGACAGCTTCATCATGGCGATGGAATTCACGAGCGGCGGACCGCACGCCGAGGCTCTGCTCACCTACGGCCAGCCCGATGACCCCGCATCCCCCGACTTCACGTCCCAGACCAAACTCTTCGCCAAGGGCACGTTCCGCCCCGTGTTGTTCACCCCGGATCAGATCACGGCTGGCGCGATCTCGACTGCCACCGTCACCGGCCAGCGGGGCTGAACCCGTCCGAAGACCGCCAATGCCTCAAAGAGAGGCGACTGCCCCGCGACTTCCCCCGCAACTCCCCCGTAAATCCGTCCCAAATCCCTCTCAAAACCCTCGCGGCGCCAACCATCTCAGCCGGGTGGGCGCGTTCTGCGCGCACCGTACGCGACGAATCGCGCCCAACGAACCGGAAACGCCGCCGCAAAGCCGCCGAAGCGTAGGCGACGGGAGGCGAAGCGGGTCAGGGGCCGCCTCGAACCCCAGGAAAACGACGATGGCCCCGGGCGAACCCGGGGCCATACGTTCAGGGGAGTCGTGGTGTGTAACCGCAGAGCGGATTACATCATTCCCATTCCACCCATACCGCCCATTCCACCCATACCGCCGCCGCCACCGCCCGGCATCGGCGACTTCTTCTCGGGCTTGTCGGCCACGAGACATTCGGTGGTCAACACGAGGGCAGCGATCGACGCTGCGTTCTGCAGCGCGGCCCGGGTGACCTTGGCTGGGTCGATGATGCCCGCCTTGACGAGGTCCTCGAGAACGCCGGTGGTTGCATTGAGGCCCATCGTGCCCTCTGCGGACTCGACCTGCTGCACGACGACAGCACCCTGCAGACCTGCGTTGTCGGCAATCGTTGCGAGCGGAGCCGTCAGCGAGTCCCACACGATCCGGGCACCGGTTGCCTCGTCACCCACGAGCGAGTCGATGACCGAGGCGACAGCGGCGCGGCTGCGCACGAGTGCGACACCGCCTCCGGCAACGACACCTTCTTCGATGGCTGCCCGAGTGGCCGACACTGCATCTTCGATGCGGTGCTTCTTCTCTTTCAGCTCCACCTCAGTGGCGGCGCCGACCTTGATGACGGCAACGCCACCGGCCAACTTGGCCAGGCGCTCCTGTAGCTTCTCCCGGTCCCAGTCGCTGTCGGTGTTTTCGATCTCGGTCTTGATCTGGTTGATGCGACCCTTCACCTCGTCGGAATCGCCAGCACCATCGACCACCGTGGTGTTGTCCTTGGTGATGATGACGCGCTTGGCCCGGCCGAATAGATCGAGCGTGACGTTGTCGAGCTTGAGGCCGACTTCCTCACTGATGACCTGCCCACCGGTGAGCACCGCGAGGTCCTGCAGCATCGCCTTGCGACGATCGCCGAAGCCGGGCGCCTTGACGGCGGCCGAGTTGAAGGTGCCGCGGATCTTGTTGACGACGAGCGTTGCGAGAGCCTCGCCCTCGATGTCTTCGGCAATGATCAACAACGGGCGGCCGGCCTTCATCACGGTCTCGAGCGCCGGCAGCATTGCCTGGACCGAGCTGATCTTGCCGTTGTGGATGAGGATGTACGCGTCTTCGAGTACGGCCTCCTGGCGCTCGGGGTCGGTCACGAAGTACGGCGAGAGGTAGCCCTTGTCGAACTGCATCCCCTCGGTGAACTCCAGCTCGGTACCGAACGTGTTGCTCTCCTCGACGGTGACAACGCCGTCCTTGCCGACCTTGTCGATCGCCTCCGCGATGACCTGGCCGATGGCCGGGTCAGCGGCCGAGATCGTCGCGACGGCAGCGATGTCGCCTTTGTCGTCGACTTCTTTGGCCTGGTTCTTGATCGACTCGACAGCGGCGGCGACAGCCTTTTCGATGCCTCGCTTGAGGCCCATGGGGTTGGCGCCGGCGGCGACGTTGCGCATGCCGCGGTGGACCATTGCCTGAGCCAGCACCGTTGCGGTGGTGGTGCCGTCGCCGGCCACGTCATTGGTCTTGGTGGCGACTTCTTTGACCAACTGGGCGCCCATGTTCTCGAAGGGATCGTCGAGTTCGATTTCCTTCGCGATGGAAACGCCGTCGTTGGTGATCGTCGGTGCGCCGAACTTCTTGTCGAGAACGACGTTGCGACCTTTTGGCCCGAGCGTGACCTTGACCGTGTCGGCCAACTTGTTCACGCCGGTTTCGAGTGCGCGACGCGCCTCTTCGTCAAATTTGAGTACTTTTACCATTGTGGC
>JAYUDQ010000490.1:0-1653 GCA_043739745.1 Acidimicrobiia bacterium
TCCATCGAGCCGCAGTTCTACGCTGAGCTACGCCGTCTGGCCGGCCTCACCGGCGACGAGTGGACGAAGCAGATGGACCGCAACGCGTGGCCCGACCGCAAGGCCGAGATCGCCGCTGTCTTCAAGGCCAAGAGCCGGGACGAGTGGTGTGCGCTGATGGAGCACACCGACGTGTGCTTCGCCCCGGTGCTCTCGATCGCCGAGGCGCCCAGCCATCCGCACAACGTGCACCGCAGCACGTTCACCGAAGTCGGCGGCATCACGCAGCCGTCGCCCGCGCCCCGCTTCAGCCGGACCGCGGCCGTCATCCAGGGCCCGCCTTCGCACCCGGGCGCGCATACGCCGTTGGTGCTTGAGAGCTTCGGCTTCTCGGCCGACGAGATCGCGAAGCTCACCGACACGGGTGCGGTGAAGTAAGGGAGTCTTGCGGGGCCCTACGCGTTCCGACGCGACCGTTCCGATGGGCCGTGCGGCCTCTCCGGTAGCGGTCGGATGTAGTCGAGAATGGAGGTGTGCGACACCGGCTCGTTCTCTGCGCTGTCGTCGTGGCCGTGGCGATGACTGCCGGCGCCTGTGCGAACACCGGCGGCGCCCCGCAGCACGACGCCTTCGGCCGGCCGGGGCCGACCTCATCGACCACTTCGACGCGGGCTGTCCGACGGGCCGGACAACGGGGCATCCAGCCCTACGACTCGACCATCCGTGCCGTCGTCTCCGACCTGCAGCGCTTCTGGCATACCGAGTTCCCTGCCGACTACGGCGCGGCCTATGAGCCGGTCGGCGCGTTCTACGCCTACGGACCGACCACGAACATGCCGGTTTGCGATGGCCATCGCCTGCCCTACCTCTTGCTGCAGGGCAACGCGTTCTATTGCCCCGAGGACGACTTCATCGCCTGGGACGACATCGGTCTCTTCCCCCGGCTCGACCGGGTCTACGGCCGCTTCACCATCGCCCTCGTGCTCGCCCACGAGTGGGGCCATGCGATTCAGCAGCGTGGTGGAGTGGACGCGGACGGCGTGATCATGGAGCAGCAGGCCGACTGTTTCGCGGGGGCCTGGGCGAGGCATTTGCCGAAGACGGCGGCCGGCTCGGGGCTCTCGCTCGATCCGGCCGACCTCGACGGCGCCGTGGCCGGGCTCATTGGCTTCCGCGACCCCGTCGGCCTCACGCCGGCAACGGAGGGCAGCCACGGAACGGGCTTCGATCGGGTGCGGGCCTTCCAGGAGGGGTACGCCGACGGTGTCGAACGATGCGTGGCGTACGAGGATGATCCGCCGGAGCTCGTCGGGCTCGCGTTCCCGGACTTGCGCAGCCGGCTGTTCGGCGGCGATCTGCCGTTCCGGTACGTCGTCCCGCAGGCGACGGCCTCGCTCGGCGCGTACTGGCATGACTCGCCCGAGATCAAGGTCGCGGAGCTGCTCGGGGCAGCCGCGGCCTCGTGCCCGGTGACGCCCGTCGGGATCGAAGGTATGCCCACCGACGATTTGTCGTACTGCCCGGCCGATCGCACCGTCCGCTGGCGCGCCGATGTGATCCGCCCGATCTACGACGACCTCGGCGACTTCGCCGTGGCCGCGCTGTTCGGGGTGCTTTGGGCCAATGTGCATGGTGCTGGGGGATCAAACGTGTGTCGGACCGGCGAATGGGCGC
>JAYUDQ010000491.1:0-4611 GCA_043739745.1 Acidimicrobiia bacterium
ACGCCGCAGCAATCACACAAACCCAACAGCCGTAAGGGATCCGGCGGATCAACCTCCGGCAACAGGCCTACACACGCGGGTCCCGAGGATCGAGGTTAGTCAAGACGAGCGGGGAAGGCAGCGAGCTTCGTGCGGTTACCGACCCCCAACTTCGTGTACACCCGCGACAAATGGGTCTTCACCGTTTCGGTACCCATGAGCAGTTCGGCGGCGACCTCGGCGTTGGACTTCCCGCTTCGAACCAAGTCAGCGACGCGCCGCTCTGTCGGCGTGAGCGCGGTCCAGCCGATCGTCGGCCGTCCCTGATGGCCGCGGGCACGTCTCACGTATTCGAACGCGCTTGGAAGGTCCAGCGAGGCCCCCTCGTCATATGCGGCCTGGTATGCGGCAACTCCAAGTGCCGCCTTTGCTTTGTCCTCACTGCTTTCAGCGGCCAGCGACCATGGAGTTCGTCCGCGCTTGAAATGCACGGTTTCGCGCAACGCAGTGACGATGCCGGCGAGTCGAGCACACTCCTTCCAGGAGCCCCGGTCTGCAGCCAACGCCGTCAGCAACCCGAACCCGGCGAGGACGTTCGGGTACATCTCCTGAGGCACGGAGACTTCGAGAGACTGGTGCGCCAGCGATTCGGCCTCGGTGTGGTTTCCGCGCTGGAGGGCGATCTGAGCTGCAATAAGACGATTGGTCGAAAAGGGCACGGGTCGCACGTCAGCGGCCGGAACGGCGACCTGGGCCAGCAGAGCGGACGCTTCATCGACACGGCCGAGGCCGCACAATGCCATTGCTGCGGTGTGAATGAACGGCTCCCTCTGGGCCGGAGGGATGCGGGGATCCTCGCCGCGTCTGGCGAGGGCCAGTGCACGCTCGAACTGGCCATGGAGGAGCGTCGACAAGATCATGGTGAGCAGCACCCTCATGGCTTCGCCCTGGTACCCGAGGCGCTCGGTTTCCGCGTACTTTGCCTCAAGTTCCTCGTACGTCGGTTCCGGGAGTCCGAGGTCAAACGCATAAAATACCCGGTAAGTCAGTTCTTGCACGGCGATCGACACTGCAGTCGGGCGGGTCTTACGGTATCGGTCCATATGAAACCGGTATGCGGCGTGATGACCGCACTCGGTGGCGGCACCGGCGAGCCAGCTGTCGAGGATGACGATCGGCGTGGGGCAGTTCAAACGTAGGACGATCGGCCAGAGTTCTTCGGCCAGCGCTCGACCCAGACGGTGATCTCCACGGGCAATCGCCGCGGTCACGGCACTGACCCGCAGCATGACAAGGCCATACTCGTCCCCGGTCGCTTGAAGCGCCTGCTCGGCTTCGTCGAATAGTGCCCGCCCGTGTTCGGGATCGACGGTCAAGGCCAAACGTGCAACAACGGTTCGCACTCGGCCGACCGGGTAGTCGACTTGTGCAGACTCAGCCAGCGACAGGCACTCGGTTGCGTCGGCGTGCGCGGCCACCATTTGGCCGAGTTGTTGAAGACACTGGATTCGAGCCCGCAGCAGGGCGACCCGGTGAAGCGGGATGTGTCTCCCACGAGTTCCAATGCCTCGGTCGCGAAAGCGTTGCCTTGGAGCGGCCCGTCTCCGCTCGCCCAGCGAGGTGCCAGGCTGCAAATGGCCCAGACGAATTC
The DNA here is from genome assembly GCA_043739745.1 of Acidimicrobiia bacterium. Lineage (GTDB taxonomy): Bacteria > Actinomycetota > Acidimicrobiia > Acidimicrobiales > JANYDT01 > JAYUDQ01. Next base: position 1,631 of record JAYUDQ010000491.1, read on the forward strand.
GTCGAGTGTTCTTTGATTCCGCGAGTACCTCAAGGCAGCCGCCAGGTTCGAGCGCTCCGGAACCAGTCGTAGGAGCACCATGTCCTGCTCCGCGCTCTCGCATCGCGGAGCCCAGTGGCGTGCCAGGTCGAGGTAGTGATCGCAATGCTTGCCGGCGATCGCCAATGCTTCCCCGGAATCGGTCAGACGGGCAGCACCGAATTGCCTCACTGTTTCGAGCACCGAATACCGGGCCGCAGGACCGCTGTCGTCGAGTTGCACGAGTGACTGGTCGATGAGACGCTCAAGCGAGTCGAGGATCTGCATCTGATCGATTGATGCCTCGTCGGCACAGACGTGCTCGGCGGCGTCTAGATCAAAGCCTCCGACGAACACCGAGATCCTTCGCATCAGGACCCTCTCCGTCTCGTCCAGCAGTTCATCGCTCCATGCGATCGATGCCTCGAGCGTCTGCTGACGAGGCATCAGCAGCCGCGAACCGCCCGTGAGCAAACGCATTGAGCCTTCGAGACCGGAGAGAATCTGCTGCGGGGTGATTGACTTGGCCCGTGCGGCCGCCAGTTCGATGGCGAGCGGAAGGCCGTCGAGGCGGGAGCAGATTTCGGCCACGGCGGGCCCGTTTTCGTTTGTCAGCGTGAAGTTCGGCCGTGCACGGCTCGCTCGGTCGACGAACAGGCGCACGGCTTCATACTGGATCAGGCGCTCGAGAAACGGGTGCTCGTTCTCGGCCGGCACGGAAAGAGGCGGTACCCGCCAGGTGAATTCTCCGGGTACCCCGAGCGGTCCACGACTCGTGGCAAGAAGACGGGCGTTCGGGCACCGTTGAAGAAGCTGTTCGACCAGAGGCGCGACCGCATCGAGAACGTGTTCGCAGTTGTCGAACACGAGCAGCATCTCGCGACCCTTGAGACGGTCAGCGAGCGAGCCGGCGTTGGACACCGAAAGCACATCTGCAGTGACCCTCGCGACGTCGCTGCTCTCGACCGGCGCCAGCTCGACCCACCATGCGCCATCGACGAACTGATCAGCCATGTGGGCTGCGGCCTGCAGGGCCAAGCGGGTCTTGCCGGCACCGCCAGCACCGACGATCGTCACCAGTCGGTTCGCGAAGGACACCGCGACGACGGCGTCGACCTCCCGCTGGCGACCAACAAACGTTGAACTGGCGGTCGGAAGGTTGTTCGGCGACGCGTCGAGAGAACGCAACGGCGGGAACTCCCAGGCGACACCCGGAAGGACGAGTTGCCAAACATGCTCGGGTCGGGCCAGGTCCTTGAGCCGGTGGATTCCCATGTCGATGAGCGTGAATTCGTCACCGATTTGATCGAGAGCCAGGTCGCGTGCCGCTTGGGAGATCACGACTTGCCCGCCATGGGCGATCGCTCGCAGGCGTGCGGTTCGAATGATGGTGCGCCCGACGTAGTTCGCTTCATTGCGCAGTTGCGCTTCCCCTGCGTGCACTGCCATTCGGACCTTCAGGGGCGACGGTAAGCCGGGCCAGCGCTGGCCATCGAGTTCGACCTGTGCTTGCGCGGCGGCCCGCAGCGCGTCTGAAGCGCGACCGAAGGCGGCCACCATCGAGTCGCCCTCGCCCTGTTCCTGCGGGCGAACGCCGCCACTCGCAGAGACGGCACGGTCGAGAATCTCGTAGTGGAGCGCAATTGCCGGGCCCATTTCGGCCGGGGCGGCCTGCCAAGCGAGCGTGGAGTTCTCAACATCGGTGAGAAGGAACGTGACCGTACCGATCGGCAATGCGAACTCGTCTCCCTGCGGGGGGCCGTTCACCGTCGCGCTTACGTCGTCCCACCGCAACGGTCGCACCCACGAGGCGCGCTCCGGAGAGGAGGGGTCCCGTTGTTGCAGCTGGTGAGGATGAGGTGCCTCAAGAGAGATCATGCTGTCAGCATCAGGTGCGGGACGCAATGAGTAATCCCCCGCGCAGGGGACCTTGAGCGGTCCTTGGTTCACGACGAGGGCGATGCTTCAGCCGAATCGATGGACCCGATGCGGCCTTGACCAGTCCCGTCCCCCGTTCGGGGACGCATGGCCCGATGGCGACGTCAGCATGGCGGAGCGGAGAAGGTTCTGTCATGGGACATGCCGGGATCTTTCGGTGCTGGCAAGGGACCGTCACCATCCATACACGCGGGCGATGTTCGCCGCAGCGCCACGCCTCTCAGACCCTGCCCACACTCGACCAGTCACCATTTCGGGATCGGCCCCGATGCTGAACGGAGGGGCACCGGGTTGCTCGTTCGCCGCTCGTTGCACCCTTGCCGACGACCATTGCCGAACCGTGGCGCCGTGCTCTCTGCGGTCCATCCTGCCGCTCCTGGCGTGGCGCCGGCGCACCGACAGGAATGTTCTTGCTGGCGCTGCTGAAACCACTCTGGTTCCGATCGCGGGCGGCCATCGAACACGCAACTCCCGCGCAGTGGTGTGTCGCCAATTGTGCTGGGACGACTTGCGGCCAGCTTCGCCGATAGGAGGGAGTGTCGGGCGTCACCATTGCAGTCACCTCACCCATCGAGTCCCCCGACCGGGGGACGCATTGCCTTCGCCTTGATCGCACAGTGAACGATCAGACGCCGCCATCGGTGTTGGAGCTACGACCGAATCGTCGCTCCTGGATGGAATCATCTGATGCCATCTTCTTTCGTGAAAACGATCAATCGGAGAGAGCCATGAATCGCAGAAGTAGCCAGTCGTTCCTTTCTGGAAGTTCGTCAGGAGAGTGGGCGAGGAATCGAGTACGAATCATCGTCGCCGGACTCGGTGTCAGTCTTGCCGCTCTGACGGCGCCAATTGCCGCCGACGCACAATCGACAAGGTCGGCGACCCGGGTCGTGGAGCCCGGCGAATCGATCCAAGCCGCAATCGACGCAAGTGCGGCCGGGACCCAAATCCGGGTGAAGGCCGGAACATACCGGGAACAACTCGTCATCACCAAGGACGGCATTTCCCTCGACGGCGATGCGGGA
>JAYUDQ010000492.1:0-4590 GCA_043739745.1 Acidimicrobiia bacterium
AGGAACGATTGGGCGAGAGAACGTCGTTCCGGCGTGCATGGCGTGGCGGCGAGCTTTGCGGTACAAAGGTCGTGCGGATCGAGGCAAAGGCCGACCACGCCGTTTGTGTTGACGTTCGAGTAGCGGACAAGACGATCACGCCAACCGTCGGGCAAGGTCGATGTGGTCTCCCCGACGCCCTGCGCATAGAAACCGTGTGTCTCGTGAAAGAGCGATCCTTCGCCGAGAACTCCGTCGATCTCGTCCGCTTTGGACTGGTCGGGGTCGCTCAACGGAAGCAGGTCCGCTTCGATCGACATCACGGCGTAGCGCGGCAGGGCGCCCTCGTCGTAGGTCCCGAGGATGGGCTGCGACCCAACAACGATGATCTCGCCTTCACGAAGGATGTTTCCCGCGGCGCGAAGGAGATGCTCCAGGTGTTCACGAAACTTGGCGGGTGGGGCCTCGCTCCGTGCTCGGGCGGGAACGTAGCCGTCGGCTACCCGGAGGCGGGGGCGAGCCCGGCACAGAATGTGGACGGCTCAGGCGGCACGGGAACGACGCGCGTACTTGCGCTGCGCTGCCTGTTTGGAGACGCCAAGCATGGCGCCGATCGCCGATCGCCGACCACGATCGACTCGCCGCCCGTGCCGAGCCTTGCCGAGCGAGTCGCTTGCGACCGCCCTGCCCACTCCTCGAGGACGACGGCCTTCCGTGCCAGCCTCGAGGTCGTCATGAGAACCGATCGTTGAGGAACTTCGCTCGTGCATTCATGGCGTGAATGACCGCTTGACCGTCGTCGTCGCGGCCGATCCCGATCTCCAACGGGCCTGCCGTCCAAGACTGAACCGACGAACATCGTGGCCGTGAGGTCGTTGGTCGCGAACGCGACCCAGTGATTTCGGTAGGCACGCAACATGTGGTCATCGGTGACACCGTGCTTGCGAGCGCTCGCATCAGTGTTCACACCGGGATCTACCGACCCGCAACCAATGACGTCAACATATGTTGACGATCGGCCGGATCCTCCGTAGCGAGCGTTTCCGCTCGAAATCAGCCGCGAGTCGGGTCCCCGACAGCGGGAAGGTCGATCAGGAGGAAACGGACGGCATTCCTGCAGCTCCTTGCTCCTTCTGCAGAAGCTCATCCAGGGGGTCGAAGAACTGCTCAGTGAAGCGAACTTGGCGCTCAGGCACGCTGGCGCCACTGCTGGCCCAGCCTCGAATCCGCCGCGAGCACCTCCGAGCGGAACGGCTCGGACTTCGGCCCACGATCGAGCAGTAGCGGTTCGCTCCTTTCGAAGTCAGCTCAGCCGGCGGGTGGGCTCGCGGTCGCGGCTTTGCCCATCTGCAGGGTCTTCAAGATTTCGGGCATCTTGCCTTTCACGCCCAAGTCCTCGGGGCCTTGGATTCCGGGCGCCCGCTCGTCGCCGAGCATCAGCAGGCCAAGCCCATGGTTTGAGCCGTCGATCGACGAAAGCAAGACGATGCGTTCATAGACCTTGGAGGAGTCAAGCAGCGCGGAGTCATACTTGATCTCGAAGGTGTATTCGTATCCTTCGTACGCATTGACGTGCGTCGGACCTTCGTGATGGAACTTGTAGCCCGGGCTCGACTCGAATGAAGGTTTTATCTCCGCCACGATCGCTTTGAAGTACTTCGACGTATCGCCACTGTCCTGGCTGTCGAACCATCCGATGCTGAGCGTCTCGGCGTCGAAGTACGAGTGGCTTTTCGTGATTCGGTAGCTCAGCTCGATGAAGTTCTCTGCCTTATCCCCTCTCGGCTTCGCCGTGAAGCTGGATGGGTAGCCGAGTCGGAAGTCGGCGTAGTGCTGAACAAGGTCATTCGATAGGTGCTCGCGGGAGTTTACAAAAGTGGTCGGACCGGGCCCGCCTCCACCACATCCCGCCACGATCATCGCCACGCTGGCCATCAGCGCAGCAGCCGCCTTGTGTCCACAAATCGATCGTGACGCAGCGGAGATATGGTTGGCCGTTGGGTCGGGACTGAGTCCGCGCATGGTGAAGTCTCGCGCCGCGCAAACCACATGAGCAAGGTCAAGCCGGCCGAGGGTGGACGAGACTTATGCCGGAGGACGACGAACGCTATTTCGCGTCGTCGCAACGGCGCCATCGATGTCGTCGAACCGCCGGATTTCCGGGATGGTCAATCCTCGCCTGTCCTACCTGCTGGGCATGCGTCACATCGGCCATTGGTCGAACGGCAACCCGGCCGCGAGGCAACGACACGACGGTTTGGGCGTGTCTTGGCACAGGGCGCAGGCTGCGGGGCAAGGCAAACTCGACGATTCCGCGCCTGAGCCGACACGCGTTGCTGGCCCGTTCCGCAGTAGACATCCCACATGGCACCATCGGGCCCGTCGTTCGCTGTGCAGATCGCCGACGATTGGCGACGTGAACGCGCGGCGCGTCAACGCCGCCGCGGGCTCGACCCCCACGATTTCGAGCGGCTCCGAGACGCGGGGCTGACCCGCCTCACGGTGCCGGTCGCCGCAGGCGGTGAATGGGTGAGCGTCGAGTCCTCGGTGCGGCCGCTGTGTGAGGCGTTGCGATTGCTCAGTGCGGGCGATCCGTCACCGACTCTCGTGTCTGCAATGCACCCGGCCGTGCTGTCGTTCTGGCTGGCGAACGAAGCCCCTGGCTGCGACGAATGGGAGCATCAGCGAGCGGCCGTATGCGCGACAGTCGCCGCTGGCGCGCAGTGGGGAACCGTTACGTCGGAACCCGGGAGCGGCGGAGACGTCACCCGCTCGCGTGCGACTGCCACGCCGACCGAAGACTTGCAGGATCTTGACGTCCCAGGCCGCCGATACCTGATCACGGGCGACAAGCACTTCGGGAGTGGCACCGGTGTGTGCACGTTCATGCTCACGACCGCGATTCCCGACGGTGAGACGAAACCGGCTGCGTTCTTCATCGACACCCGAGAGATTCAGGGGGGCCGCGAACAGGCGGGCTTCTCCGTCGCAAAGGAATGGGACGGCACCGGAATGTCCGCGACTCAGAGCCACGCGGTGCGCCTCGAACGGTGTGCCGGCGTTCGGATCGAATGGCCAGACTCCCTGGAGTCGCTGCTACGCGGCGCGGGGCCAGTGAACCACTGCCTGTTCACGTCGGTCGTGCTGGGTGTACTCGACGAGGCAGTATCGGTCGCGCGCGATCGCCTGGCACCACACGTCGATGATATGCGTGCCTATGAACGTGTGGAATGGGCGCGAGCAACCACGGACCATTGGGTCGCGGAACAGGTCTTCGAAGGGATGCTCCGTGCACTCGAATCGGGCGACCGTAGCGCAGCACTCGTCGCCGGAATCCGCGGAAAGACCGCAGTCGCAGAGCTCGCGGAACAAATCTTGCTCCGCATCACCCGCGTGATCGGAGGCGGAACGTTCTCGGCGTCATCACCGTTCGCCGCGTGGTTCGCCGACGTCCGAGCACTCGGCTTTCTCCGTCCGCCATGGGGACTCGCATTCGACGGGCTCATCGCTGCGTCCTTCTGAGCAGACGCGCGCAGCCGCGACCTCGAACGGGCGTGATCAATCCCCGACCGGCAGCGGCGCGAACAGATCGATCGCGTTGCCGTCGGGATCGCGGACCGTCGCATAGCGCTGACCCCAGAACGCGTCCCACGGAACCAGATGGCTCTCGTACCCGGCGGCGGTGAGTTCGGCGTGCGCGGCATCGACCCCGGCCGGGCCATCGCAGGCGAAGGCGAGTCCGATGCGGTGGCCTCCGGATGCCGGCGTCCATCCGGGATCGAACGAGCGAATGGTGTCGACCGTGTCCCAGGCGATCCGCAACCCGCCAGGGAGAGTTGCCTCGACATGGCGCTCCGTGTCGCAGTCGGCGGGGATGTCGAGGCCGAGGTGGCGATAGAAGGCGAGGGAGCGGCCCATGTCGGCGACGACGAGGCCGAGGAGATCAAAGCGTGGCGTCATGCCCATCACCGTACGCCCCGGCCGCAAACGCTCATCTCAGTCGGCTCCGCCCTCGAACACGGGCAAAAGACGTCCCGTCCGCCAGCAGTCGAACTGATCCGTCGCACCGTCGGCCGCGCCCATGGGCACGACCCAGCCCGAGCGGGCACGGTCGGCTAGGTCCCATACGTAGCGCGCCGTTGATCCAACGAGTGCGTTGGTGGTGATCCCGCCGAGCTGGATGGTCGCCATCACGCAGTCGCTTCCACCGTCAACCGGTCCGAGATCAACGCGCTCGCGGCCCCCGAGCCGCAATGCCTGGAAATGATGGATATCGCCCCACACGCGTTCCCCCACAATTGGCCGGGCGGCGTCGATTGCCGTCTGCATGGCATCCGTCCACGACTGTCCCGCGGGAAGGAAGGTGCGGTCGTCGGCTGTGATCCAGTTGTCGATCGCATCGGATACCCGCTGCGCCGGCGGTGAGGCCGTTGCCGGAGGTTCCCATGCTGCAAACGGGTTCGATCGCAGAGCTTCCGGCAGCTCGGCGGTCACCAACTTCACCAGCTCGTGGCGGGCCTGCGCGTAGAGCGCGGCGTCGTTGGACCGGGCGTTCATCGAGCCGTCCCATCTGGGGAGGAACGTGCGCCACGCCTGGGTTGCGATCGACTC
>JAYUDQ010000493.1:0-4589 GCA_043739745.1 Acidimicrobiia bacterium
TCGGCCCCAACGAACACCGAGGACTGACCCCGCTGTTCTGGACCCACATCAACCCCTACGGCCGCTTCCAACTCGACATGACCACCCGCCTCGACCTCACACGACCACCCCGCGAAAGCATTCTCTGACCGCAACCACTCAGCGGGTTACCCTGCCGCCGTGGGTCACGGACGGGAGTACTGGGCCTAAAGTCGCTGCTACACCTCGACGTGGGCCATCGACGGGGGCGAGGCAAGTCGCCCGAACGGCCCGTCATCTGCTGCCCACACCGGGCCGATCGACTCACGAAAGCGCTCGTCACGGCGCTTGTCGCCTATCCGCTGAGCCTCTTAATCTTGGCTGTACCCCTCGTAGAGCAAGTCGCTCCAGGAGCGACGTGATGCACGAGCACGAGCTCGAACGAGTTCGAGGAGTCGGACCCGGGCGTCGCAGTCAGGCTCGGAATCGATGCACCCGAGTCACGGTCATCGTCGTGATCGGCGCAACGCGCATGACATCGAGTGTCATCGCTTCCAGGCCGAGCAGCAGGCGAATCCGATGCTGGCCCCTCGTGACATGAGCGACAAGACCCCGAGTCGGATACAGCCATTGCTCATAGAGACGGCCGAGGCCCGACCACATCACCTCGTCGGGCGGGCCAATCGATTCGGTGACCGGCACCGTCACGTCGGGGTTGTCGATGTCGACCAGCACCACCTGGTCGCGTTGGAGCCAGACGACCGCACCGGTCGGCAGGTGCGAGGACGGTGGCCACCGCCACGCTTCAGCCGGCTGACCGAACAGCGGGGTCGACACGGGCTCCACGGAGGAGCCGACCGCCAGCTCCAGGTGCCGGCGGCGAGCGTCGAGCGAGAGTGGAAGCCAGCCGGTCAGGTCACCACGGCTGAGCGCATCGAACGATCGCCGCAGGTCGGCCGCGATGATGTGGTCTCGGTCGCTGCGGCCGAGGTCGTCGCTCATCGCGCCGGGATGAAGAGGGTTGCGCCGGCGGTCAGCTTCTTGAGATCGACTCCCGGGTTGGCGAGTGCGATGTCACCTTCGGTCACGCCGTAGAGGTTGGCGATCTCGGTTCCGTTCTCGGCGCGACGGTCGAGAATTGCACCGCTCGGTCTGGTCTCGGTCGCCTCGACGACCGTGTGGAGCTGGCAACCGGGGAGTACGAGGGCAGACGGGACGGGTGAGTCCTGCTTCAAACCGGGGTTGGCCGCCACGATGGTATTCGTCGATGTGCGCGTCACCACCCCGAGGTGGAAGATCGACGTGACACCCTTGGGCGCGGGGAGGGTCGGTCCTGCCGGTGTGCCACCGAGGCCGGGCGTGCTGAGCTTGTCGCCGTTGGGATCGAGGCCGATCAATTCGACGTGCCCGTGGAAGAACGCCGATCGGACTGCCTCTTCGCTCGTGGCCCCCCGGATGCTCTCCGCCTGCGTGAGGTACCCCGCGTACTCACCCGCGTTGTAGGGGCCGACGAAGGTCGGCTTGAAGCCCGAGAAGGGCTTGCCGGCAGAGTCAGTCCCTTCGACGCCAGCGCGCAACGCAGCGTCGCCGTCGGACTGGGCGATGGGGATGTTCGTCGAGAGCACCTGCTTGGTGAACATCTCGCAGAACCCTTCGTTCATCGCCCGCCGAGACTGCACAGCAGCCGAGAAGCCCGGATGCTCGAGGGTATGGATGTACTCATGCACGAGCACCTTCCACTCCTGCCACAGGCTTGTCCGATCCTGATCCGACGGGACTCCTTTCTTGCTCTTGCCCTTGCTCTCTGGAGGCAGCGTGGTGACGCGTTGCGACTTGGTGTCGGTGATGGCGAAACCGAACACGTCGTAGATGTCGAGATCGGCCTTGTTCGCAGCTACGAACGGATTCAGCACCTCCGTCTCGAGGAACGCTGCCTCCTTCCGTCGGGTCTTGTCGAAGTTGTGGGCACGCTGCGCGGCCGATGCGGCGGCGTCGCTCTCGGCCATCCAGCTCGCCAGATCGGCGGCATCCGGGGTTCGCACCGTGGAGATGTCGAAGAGATCGACCCCCTTGTTGTACCCGAATGCCGTTCGGGCAGACTGCTGGCCGGTCGTGAGCGCCGCCGAGGTGGCGATCGAGCCGAACATGGCGTCGACGACGCGCTTGGACTGCTTACCGGCTCCTTCGACTCGTTCCATCGGGATCTTCGGGGCCTTCTTCAGCTTGCGCATCGCAGGCATGACGGCGGCCAGATGCCTTTTCAGCGCGGCCATCAGCTCGCGCTTCAACGCCTTGCCCTTCGCCAGGTGCGTGCGCGTCGTCCCGTCGCCGTCCCACGGCACCGACACGCTCACGGTGGTGGTGGGCCCGGTGGAGGAGGGCACCGTCGTGGTCGTGACGCTCCCGGGGTTCAAGATGGCGTCGATCTTGGCCACGGTCGACGCGTCCGGTTTCGACACGCCGGAGAGCAGGCCTGCCGTCCCAACGCGGTGGTCCAGGAGGAAGCTCTCGACGGCGTCGCGCTCGCCTCCGGCCGCATCGATCGCCGCACCGATTCGCGCCAGCCCTACTGCGTCCACGCCTGACGCCTTCAACTGCACGGTTTGGACTCCGAGCATGAGCCGGCGGACGTTGCAGTGCTTCGCGTCGTCGTTATGGCCGGTCAGCTTCGACAGGTGGCCCGAGACGTGCAGCGACTGCATCGCGGTCAGCATGTCGGCCATGCTCAGGCTGTTCAGGATGCCCCACGCCTTCTTGAAGTCGCCCGCGTCGGACCACGGGAACCGACCTGGCTGACTGATCGCGTTGCGGACGTCCTGGTCGAACGCTCGGCGGATGATCAGCGACCCGGGGGCGCTCGACCAGGCTCGGGCGAGCCGGGCTACGGCCGCGTTGCCGATGGTCGACTGCATCGCTGGGGCGGCAAGTCGCATCAGGTGCTGCGCCGCAAGCGCCGATGGCGACGAGCTCGACCGCGTCGGGTCTCGGACCCCGACCGTATGACGCTCGCCGTCGACCGGCGCCCTGGTCCCGGCATCACGGGTGACACGACCAAGTGGCTTGGGGTGGGCGTCACGGGTTGGACTTCCGGCCATGACGTAAGTCTACGGACGCAGCTCCGCAGCGCGCCGAGAAAGCTGCATTCCGGGAAGCCACTTGTGCCCGATCGGCCTGCCATCAGTCCGGGCCGCTCGACGACCGACGTGTACGTTGCACCTCCGACACGACCCGAGGAGGCAAGCCGTGAGCGAGGCCAGACCTGGGACGTCGAGGCCGACGTGGTCGTGCTGGGCGCGGAGCTTCTGCCGCTGAGCGGCGACCGGCGCGTCCGAGCGCGAACGACGTCGGTGTGAGCGCAACGCAGACCCGCCGAGATGATCACTTACGGGAGCAGACCTCCGACCGAGTCGACGAAGAGGTCGAACGAGCGGGCGACCTCGTCGGCCGTGAGGTCACCCCAGGCGAACGCGCCGACGAAGTAGTCGGTCCCCGCCTGCTCACGGAACTGATCGACGTGGTCGCGAATGCGAGCCGGGGACCCTGCCACGACGACCTCCAGCTGCAGCGCCAGCTCGACGTCGCCTCCAAGCGTCGGGTCGCCTGGGGGCGTCATCTCGTAGCGGCGGAACAGGCGCGTGAGGTGCTCGGTGTAGGGACCCCACGCGGCGCGGACGCGCGCATCGGCTTCCGCGTCGGTCTTGGCGACGTCGATCTTCCGGATGCCGCCGACGGTCGGCGCATGTCCGCCCCCTATCCCGGGCTCATAGCGTTGCTTGTACTCCGCCACCGATGCCGCGACACGACCAATTGGTCCGCCCGCCATCGTCGAGACACCGAGCGTCGCCGCCGTTGCGATCGTCCCCGGACGCCACAATGGCGGGTACGGCGTCTGCAGCGGGCGGGTCAGGACCGGAACGTCGTTGAACGACCAGAACCGTCCCTCGTAGGAGAAGCCGTCCTTCGCCTGCAATGCCGCGAGGACAATTGCGAGCGACTCATCGAGTCGCGCCTCCGCCTCGTCTGGCGACAACCCCCACAGAAGGTGCTCCGGCGCGCTGACGCCCTTCCCGAAGCCGAGCTCGAAGCGTCCACCGCTGAGCTGGTCGACCATCGCGACCTCCTCGGCCAGCTGGAGCGGATGATGGAAGGGGAGGAGATGCACGAGGCTGCAGAGCCGGATCCGTGACGTCAACTGGCTCAGTGCACCGAAGAACACGCCGAGGTTCGGGGCGACATCGAGCGGGATCATGTGGTGTTCGGACTTGTGGTAGCCCCAGAATCCGGCCTCTTCGGCACGGACGGCAAGGCGGAGTCGGTCTCGATAGATGCGCTGGAGGCCGGCGCCGGATCCGCTCGGGTCCTCGATCTGGTCGAACATCCCGAAGCGCAGCGGGGAGACCCGGCGATGGCTGCGGTCTGGTTCAGCGTCATTCGACGTTCTACCGCGGAGCGGCGGCGGAGACCATCGCGAGATGCGCGCGGGCTGATCGCCCTCAGCCCAGCGCCGGCCGCGCGTCGGATCAGTAGACCGGCATCAAACCGTTCATGTCCGCGCAGCTGGGCTTACCGGCCTCGCCTGGACGCCGTCCGAAAACCCCCTGACCGGATCGGCGCTCGCCGCCGCGGCAGAC
>JAYUDQ010000494.1:0-1635 GCA_043739745.1 Acidimicrobiia bacterium
CTCGGCGGAATGAAGTTTGGACTGACATCGACCAACAGCGGCATGGGAGCATCACGCGCCGGCGCGCGGCAGATGGCGATGCTCGCCGAGGAGCTCGGCTTCGAATCACTGTGGACCGTCGAGCACGTTGTGGTGCCGAGTGGTTACGTGTCGGAGTATCCCTACGACGAGAGCGGCAAGATGGCCGGCGGGCTCGAAGTGTTCGACCTTGCCGATCCGCTCATCTGGCTGGCATATGTGGCCGCGGTGACGGATCGGATCAAATTGGCCACAGGGGTGCTCATCCTGCCGCAGCGGAACCCGGTGATCACTGCCAAGGCCGTCGCCACACTCGACGTCTTGAGCGGCGGTCGCGTGATGCTCGGGGTGGGCGTCGGCTGGCTGGAGGAGGAGTTCAACGCGCTGGGCGTGCCGTTCCACGATCGTGGCTCGCGGCTCGACGACTCGATCGAGGCGATGCGCACGCTATGGGCCAATGAGAAGGCGACCGTGCACAACGACCACGTGTCGTTCGAGAACTGCATCAGCCGCCCGGCCCCGGTGAACGGGACGGTGCCGATCGTGATCGGCGGGCAGACGCCTCCGGCCATCCGGCGGGCGGGCAGGCTCGGCGACGGGTTCTTTCCGGTCGGAAACAACGTCGACGAAGTCGGCCCAGCGATCGAGCTCATGCGACGTTCGGCCGAAGACGCCGGTCGCGATCCCATCTCGATCGAGATCACTGCGGGGGCATGGGTTCCCGACGTCGACGAGCTGTTCCGGCGTGTCGACGCGTTCGCCCAGCTCGGCGTCGCCCGCGTGGTGATCGCGCCGCGTCGTGAAGAGAAGCTGCGGGTTCTCGCTGGCCAGCTCAACGATCGCTTCGGCATGGGGGGGTGATGTCTCGAGGCGGGCCGGTTCGCAGGCAGCCAGGCCTTGTCCGCTTGATTGATCCCAAGGTCTGTTGTTCGACGCTCGTGCAAGGTACGAGTGCGGAGACGGCGACGACCAACGACGATGCGGATGCAACGAAGCGCGGCGGATCAGGCCCGCCGCCCGAACCTGATGCGACGGAAGACGACGATCGGGCGCCGCTGCCCATCTTGTTGGGCTCGCGGGCACGCTGCCAGAGAACACGCCGGGCCAGCCGATCTCATCGCCCGATCAACCTCACTTGGGGAGAGGTGAGCCGAGACAACGAGTTCGAGATGTCCGACGGGCCAAGCTGACGCTGAAACGGATCGACGAGGGCGTGGTGGGATCGGCGCTCGATGTCGGTCGTCTCCTCGCCAAAGTAGACCTGACCGGCGACGATGGCGGCCCACGATGCGCCAGGGTGGACTCCTGCCATTGAGTGGTCAGTCCCAGCGAGGTGACCGCAGCCAGCTTCCACCTATTGTGCCGGGTAGGAGGCGGGTGCCGATGCGCCGAAATGCGTCGAGCAACCGAACATCGGGACTGCGAATCTGCGCCGCTGTTATGAGCGGCGCTTGTAGAGCACTCAAGCCTGCTCGGATTCGCGGGAACCGTTCGGGTACCGCGGTGGCTGTCCAGCGCTGACGCGCCGATCTGGCGCGTTGCCGAGTCCGGGAACGGGCGTCGTTCTGCGTCGCGCATTCTTTGCGGAGGTACCCCGCTCGTGCAGTCGCCGTCGGT
>JAYUDQ010000495.1:0-1631 GCA_043739745.1 Acidimicrobiia bacterium
GTCCCGCGCGATCACGGCGAAAGCAACCGGCACCGACCGTGCGACCGCGGGTGGAATGGCCGACCGTGGCAGTTGCCATCGCCATCTACGGCGGGTGGATCGCACTCACCCTCGGGCACCGATTCATCCCGCTCCCGGTCCTGCTGGTCCTGCTGGCCGTCAACGGCGCGTGGTTCGGCTCGCTGCAGCACGAGGTCCTGCACGGCCATCCGTTCCGCTCGCGTCGCGCTTCCGATGCGCTCGGCTGGCCGCCGTTGTGGCTCTGGCTCCCCTACGCGGAGTACAAGACCGCCCACCTGAAGCACCATCACCACCCTTTCCTCACCGATCCGCTCGACGATCCCGAGAGCTTCTATGTGACCGGCGAATCCTGGGCGAAGACGTCGGCGCCAATGCGACTGGTGTTGCGGGCCAACCGGACGCTGCTCGGCCGCCTCGTGTTCGGTCCGGTCCTCACGATCGTCGGGTACGCCCACGAGACCATGACCCGGGAGCGCAGTCCCGACCAGCTCCGCCGGGATCGCCTACGGGCCAAGCGCATCTGGGTCTTCCACACCATCGGTGTCCTCGCCATCGTGTGCTGGCTGCTGCTCGTCGCGAAGATCGCGCTGCCGATCTACCTCGGCGGTTTCGTCTATGGCGGGCTCGCCCTCACGCAGGTGCGGTCGTTCGCCGAGCACCGCTACATGGCCGGCGAGGAGACCCGCTCCGCGATGGTCGATGCGACACCGTTCTGGGCCCTGCTCTTCCTCAACAACAACCTCCATCACGCGCACCACAGCCGTCCCCACGCCGCCTGGTATCACGTACCGGCCATCGCCGACCGACTCGGCTCACGGTTGCTCGCGGCCGAGGGCGCGGGCCACTACGGCGGGTACGGCGAGCTGTTCGCCCGGTACTTCGTGCGGGCCTTCTCGGCGCCGGTGCATCCCCGCTATGTGCTCGCCCCGCCCCCGTCGGCCCACGTGCGACAGTGAGCGCATGAGGACCCCGTGAACGACGTCGAACGCTTCGTCGCCGCGGCGCCCGGCCTCATCCGCGGCGCAGTCGACACGTCGGCCACCGCGCGGGGCCTCTTCGCAACCGACGCCTCGAACTACCGCCACGTTCCCGCCGTCGTCGTCACGCCGCTGGATGTCGACGACCTCGTCGCCTCGATCGCATTGTGCCGCGAGCACGACCTCGCGGTGACGCTTCGGGGAGGAGGCACGAGCATCGCCGGCAATGCGACCGGTTCCGGCGTGGTCGTCGACACGTCGCGCCACCTCCATCGCATCCTCGCCATCGACCCGGTGGCCCGCACGGCAACGGTCGAACCCGGCGTCGTGCTCGACCGCATCAACGAGGCCGTAGCCGTGCACGGCCTTGTCGTCGGCCCCGATCCGTCCACCCACGCCCGTTGCACCATCGGCGGAATGATCGCCAACAACGCCTGCGGGGCCCATTCGATGTCGTCCGGCCGGACCGATGACTGCGTCCGGTCGCTCGATGTGCTGCTCTATGACGGCACGCGGTTCCGGGTGGCGAAGGGCGACCCGGCCATCGATCGAACCGTCGATGCAACGGTCGACCCGAACGGTGCGGGCGCGGCTGTCGTCGCCCGGGTCCATGCGCTCGCGACCAAACACGCG
>JAYUDQ010000496.1:0-1630 GCA_043739745.1 Acidimicrobiia bacterium
CCGACAAGTTCGGCATCGTGACACCCGACTCCCGAGACGCCGTGCTCGTGCCGTTCACTGCCCAGACCCGTATGAGCGGCATGGACTTCCCGGACGGCCGCCGGATCCGCAAGGGTGCGGCCGACTCGGTGCGACGCATGGTCCTCGAAGCCGGCGGCGACGTACCCGGCGAGCTGGCCGAGATCGTGGAGCGCGTCGCGAAGGACGGTGCGACGCCGCTGACCGTCGTGGCCTGGAGCGAGGGTGCGCCACCACGCGTGCTCGGCGTGATCCGGCTGAAGGACACCGTCAAGCCGGGCATGACCGAGCGCTTCACACAGCTGCGCAAGATGGGCATCCGCACGGTGATGATCACCGGCGACAACCCGCTCACCGCCGCCGCCATCGCCAAAGAGGCAGGCGTCGACGACTTCCTCGCCGAAGCCACGCCCGAGGACAAGATGGCGCTGATCAAGCGGGAGCAGGCCGGCGGCAACCTCGTGGCCATGACCGGTGACGGCACCAACGACGCGCCCGCGCTCGCACAGGCCGACGTCGGCGTGGCCATGAATACCGGCACCCAGGCGGCCAAAGAAGCCGGGAACATGGTCGACCTCGACTCCGACCCGACCAAGCTGATCGAGATCGTGGAGATCGGCAAGCAGCTCCTCATCACCCGCGGGTCGCTCACCACGTTCTCGATCGCCAACGACGTCGCGAAGTACTTTGCCATCATCCCCGCCATGTTCAGCGGCGTGCTGCCCGGTCTCGACCGGCTCAACATCATGAAGCTCGCCAGTCCCCGCTCCGCGATCCTAAGTGCAGTGATATTCAATGCACTTATCATCGTGGCTCTCGTGCCGCTCGCCTTGAAGGGCGTGAAGTTCGTGGCCGAGAGCGCAGCCTCGGTGCTCCGCCGGAACCTCCTCATCTACGGCGTCGGCGGCCTCATCGCTCCGTTCGTCGGCATCAAGCTCATCGACCTCATCGTCTCCAACATCGGAGTGAAGTAGCCATGCTCGTCGCACTCAAAGGCCTCGTCCGCCAGCTCCGCCCGGCGCTGCTGGTGCTCGTCATCATGACCGCCCTCACCGGCGTCATCTACCCGCTGGCCGTCACCGGAGTGGCGCAGGCTGCGTTCAAGCACAAGGCCAACGGCTCGCTGATCCGCAAGGACGGCAGGGTCGTGGGTTCATCGCTCATCGGCCAGACGTTCGCCGACGCCAGGTACTTCCACTCCCGCCCGTCTGCCGCCGGCGCCGGCTACGACGGCACGTCCAGCAGCGGCTCCAACCTCGGACCCACGAACCCAGCACTACTTGACGCGGTGAAGCAGCGGGTGGCGACCTATCGAGCGGAGAACGGTCTGTCCGCAGACGTACCCGTGCCGGCCGACGCCGTGACGGCCTCAGGCTCCGGCCTCGACCCGCAGATCTCGGTCGCCAACGCGCGCCTGCAGGCGGCACGCGTGGCGAAGGCCCGTGGCCTCACACCCGACGCAGTCACCAAGACCATCAACGCCAACACGTCAGCCCGACCCCTCGGGGTGCTTGGCGATCCGGGCGTCAACGTCGTGCTGCTCAACCTGTCGCTCGACCGCCTTTCCGGGTCATGACGTGCTCTGGCGGGGCCGAGGTGAGGGAACCGGGTC
>JAYUDQ010000497.1:0-11290 GCA_043739745.1 Acidimicrobiia bacterium
TGCAAGGTCGAGGCCACAACGACGTTCGAGTATTGCGCGCGTGAGGCGGTGCAGATCTTCGGCGGCGCCGGTTACCTGCGGGGGGCGACGGTCGAGCGCCTCTACCGCGAGGTGCGGGTGCAGGCCATCGGCGGCGGTTCCGAAGAGGTCATGCGGGACCTTGCCGCCAAGCAGCTCGGCCTGTAGGGCCCGGGACAACGGGGGACATGGGAATGGGAATCGCCGAGGACACCGTCGCAAAGATCGTGCAGCGCACGGTCGAGCCGGACGAGCGCGGGCTCAAGAAGCTACGTGCACAGAACAAGTTGACGGCCCGTGAACGAATCGCCTTGCTGTTCGATGCGGGCAGCTTCGTCGAGGATGGACTGTTCGCGAACGCGCTTGCGGGCGACCTTCCGGCCGATGGTGTCGTGACCGGCAAGGGTCTCGTCGAGGGCCGGCCGGCCTTCGTGGTCGCCAACGATCCAATGGTGAAGGCCGGCTCGTGGGGGGCGCGCACCGTCGAGAAGATGATCCGCATCACCGAGGCCGCGTACGAGTACGAGTTCCCGATCTTCTGGCTCATCGACTCGGCCGGGGCCCGCATCACCGACCAGGTGCAGCTGTTCCCTGCCCGCCGCGGCGCCGGACGGATCTTCCACAATCAGGTCCGCCTGTCGGGCAAAGTCCCGCAGATCTGCTGCCTGTTCGGACCATCCGCAGCCGGCGGGGCCTACATCCCGGCCTTCTGCGACGTCGTCTACATGGTCGAGGGCAACGCCTCGATGTACCTCGGCTCGCCCCGCATGGCCGAGGTCGTGATAGGCGAGATCGTCACCCTCGAAGAGATGGGCGGCGCCCGCATGCACGCCACCGTGTCCGGCTGCGGCGACAACCTCGCCCAGTCCGACGAGGAAGCCATCGCCCTTGCGAAGCAGCACTTCTCCTACGTGCCGATCAACTGGCAGACCGAGCCGCCGGTGGTCGAGCCTGCCGCGCCTGAGCGCATGCTCACCGCGGGCATGATCCCCGAAGAGCCGTCTCGCGGCTACGACATCCACACGGTGATACGTGCACTTATCGACGAGGGCAGCTTCTTCGAATTGAAGCCCCTGTTCGCGCCCGAGCTTGTGACCGGGTTCGCGTCGCTCGACGGCCGTTCCGTCGGCATCATCGCCAACAACCCGATGGTGAAAGGCGGCGTGCTGTTCGGCGACACCGCCGACAAGGGAGCCCGCTTCATCTGGATGTGCGACGCGTTCAATCTGCCGCTCGTCTACCTGTGTGACGTGCCCGGCTTCATGATCGGCACCGAGGTCGAACGCCAGGGCATCATCCGTCACGGAGCCAAGATGATCACCGCAGTGTCCGAAGCGACCGTTCCGCAGATATCCGTCATCCTGCGCAAGGCCTACGGCGCCGGCTTGTACGCCATGAACGGCCCCGGCTTCTGCCCCGACGCCTGTATCGCCCTACCCTCCGCGAAGATCGCCGTGATGGGCCCCGAGCCGGCCGTGAACGCCGTCTACGCCAACAAGATCCTGGCCATCGACGACCCCGAGGAGCGGGCCGCGTTCATCGCAGAGCGCATCGCCGAGTACGAAGCCGACGTCGACCTCATGCGCCTTGCCGCCGACATGGTCATCGACGCCATCGTGCAGCCCGAAGACCTCCGGACCGAGATCATCCTGCGCCTCTCGCTCGCCACAGGCCGCAGCCGCCACTTCTCTGACAAGCGCCACGGCATCACGCCAGGTTGAACGGCATCACGCCAGGTTGAGCGGCGGCAGGTACTCGGTTGCGAAGTCATCAGCCCGGAGGTCTGACGCACGCAGCCACTGCATCAGGACGGGCGGATCGGGTATGTCGTCCGGGTCGTGACCCCGCATGGCTGAGAACCAGAGTGCGGGCAGCAGCTCGAAGAGGAACGTGAGCGTCCACCGTAGGAGGCGAATGTGCGCGATCGGCCGCAGGATGCGACGCTCCGCCACGAGCATCGTAAGTGTACTTAGGACAACGAAGAAGGCAAGAACGCAGACCGCAGCCGCCATCGCTCCGACGTACTTCCGCTGCGATCCGCCGGTGGCCCGATAGACGTCGAAGGCGACGCGCTTGTGCTCGGCCTCCTCGGCGAGATGCCAGAGGAACAGCGCGGCGGGAACGGGCTCGGCGTCACGGAACAGCGACTCGGCCCGCGAGTCCACCCAGCGCGACGAGGTGAACGCGACCGTCTCGAACGCGGCCGCGAACGCGAGGCTGAACTCGCGGCTCCGCCGCTTCCAGAGCCACCCGAACGTCGCCCGCACCAAACGCTCGATCCGGGCCAGCAGCGGGTAGTGACGCACAAGGATGTCGTTGAAACGACGATGCTGGACGTGGTGCTGCGTCTCCTGGCGAACGTAGGCCCCGGCGGCCGACCGCAGATCGTCGTCGAGCTCCGGCAGGGTCGAGCGCACCGCTTTCACCACATACGGCTCGAGGTACGGCATCAGCAGCGATACTGCGTTCGCCGCGCAGGCCAACTCGGGGAGGCGCCGGGTCCAGCACGGGTCGACGTCGTCGGGATACACGAACAACACCGGCCGGGCCGGCAGATCCGGCATCGACGCGGTCCGCGCCGTGGGATCAGACATGCCGGCGGCCACGATGGTTCGTCGTCGCGGAAGACACAGAGCTTGAGCGTACGACTCGCAGCGCTTTCCTTCGACGGCTGCGCACGAACCGGACCTGCGCCGCCCGGCCGCAGTGTGCTCGGATAGAGACCATGCTCGAAGAACTCGCCACCGCCGTCGCCGCCCGCCGTGTCCGTCCAACGGAACTCGTCGAGGAGAGCCTGCGCCGGATCGAGGCCCACAACGGCGCCATCAATGCGGTCGTGCGCGTCTGTGCCGACCAGGCCCTCGAAGAAGCGGCCCGTATGGAAGCGGCGGCAGCAGACGATCGGGCCGTGCTGCAACGGCCGCTGGCCGGCATCCCGCTCCTCGTGAAGGACATGGCCCGGTGCGCGGGCATGCCGACGACATTCGGCTCGACCTTGTTCGCCGACGCGCCGATCGACACCGTCGACGACATCGTGGTCGGTCGGCTTCGCGCGGCCGGGGCCATCGTGGTCGGCAAGACCAACACGCCGGCGTTCGGGCACACTGCGATCACCGACAACCTGCTGTTCGGCCCCACCCGCAACCCGTGGAACCCCGGAAAGTCGCCTGCCGGTTCCAGCGGCGGTTCGGCCGCTGCACTCATCGCCGGGCTCAGCCCGCTGGCCACCACGAGCGACGGCGGCGGCTCGACCCGCGGCCCTGCCAGCGCGTGCGGGTTGGTCGGCTACAAGCCCACCAACGGAGCGTTCGGACGGAACTTCACACCCCGCTGGATGGCGTTCTCGACCATGGGCTGCGCCGGTCGCACGGTCGCCGATGCGTTGTACGAGGCGTCGATCGTCGCCGGCCCCGTGCCGGGCGACGTCCTCGCGTTCCCCCGCCATGCGCTCGATCTCACCCCGGCCCGACCCGCTCGTGTCGTGGCCGTGCGGTCATTCCGCGAAGGCTGCGACGAGGTCATCGCCAACGCATTCGATGCAGCCGTCGAGTGCCTGCACGCCGAGGCCGGCTTCACCGTCGAATGGATCGACTCGGTGTTCAGCCAGGACACGATGGTGCAGTGGTTCACCATCTCCGCCTGCGAGCTCGCGCAGAGCCTTGCGGAGCATCGCGACCGGTGGGCCGAGCTCGATGCGTCGCTGCAGTTCAACTGCGAGTTCGGGGCGACGGTCTCCGCGTTCGACTACGTCGCCGCACAACGGGCCCGCTTCGTCGCCTGTGCCGAGCTCGATGCGATCATCGGCGATGACGCCGTCCTGGTCGTCCCGACGTTCAACGCGGAGTCGTGGCCGGCAGAAGGACCTCTGCCGGGCGAGGCCGGCGGAATCCAGGGTGTCGGTATCGCGTTCAACACCGTCGAGGGGAACTTCACCGGTCATCCGGGCATCAGCGTGCCCATCGGACACGACCGCGCCGGCGTCCCGTTCGGTATGCAGATCATGGCGCCCCGGTTCCGGGACGGCCTCGCGTTCGGGGCCGCCGCGGCCTACGAGCGTGTCGCCCCCTGGGCCGCCGTCGCACCCGGCTACGACGCGTGGCCCTTGTTCTCGTTGTGAACGCTCGAACTCGCCGGGCGGGTCCACGCCCAACCGGTTCGGGGCATCGGTGAGAATCGGGCTGTCCCTTTCGCACCGTTGGCGCGCACAATCGGTCCATGCAAGGCACCGAGATCGTCCATCAATGTCCGTACTGCGAGCTGCGCTTCTCCTACATGGCGGAGGTGAAGGACCACGTGCTCCATGACCACCGCGAACATGCGAAGGGCTTCGAGGGCGTCCAGACGACCGAGCTTCCCCACGGCTGACGATCCCGACGCTGCGTCGCCGCAGCCCGCCGGCGATTTCGGGTCCTGGCTGACCGGGCTCGGGCACGCCATCCGAGGTGACCGCGAATCGGATGTGCCGTGCGGGAGTTGCACCGCATGCTGCACCTCGTCGCAGTTCATCCATATCGGGCCGGACGAGCGCGACACCCTCGCCCAGATCCCGAAGGCGCTGCTGTTCCGGGCGCCGGGACTGCCGCGTGGCCATGTCCTGATGGGTTACGACGAACGGGGCCACTGCCCGATGCTCGTCGAGGAGCGGTGCACCATCTACGAGCACCGTCCCCGCACCTGTCGCACCTACGACTGCCGCATCTTCCCGGCCGCCGGAGTCGAGCTGGACGGCGAGGACAAGATACGGATCACGCTTCAGGCCCGCCGCTGGCGGTTCGAATTCGCCACCGACACCGACCGTGTGCGTCTTGCCGCCGTCAGAGCCGCAGTCACCTACCTGGAGACACACCGCGGCGAGCTTTCGGAAGGCGCTGTCCCGCGGAACGAGACGGCGCTCGCCGTCCTGGCCGTCGAGGTGCACGAGGCGTTCCTGCGCTACGACGCAAAGACCGGCGCGTGTTCGCTGATCGAGCCCGACCTGCGCGTCATGGATAGCGCGGTGCGGGAACGAACACGAACGTAGGTCGTCCACCAGACGTCAACCGCGACGCGTCATCGTGAGCTCTGCCGCAATTCCGTCGTGCCACACGAGCAATTCCTCTGATTCCGCCGTATCGTCCGAATCCTGTGCGGCGAGCCAACGACCACACCAACTGAAGGAGCCTGCCATGTCATCTGCAGACCAGTTCTCGCTGGAGGGAAAGACCGCATTCGTCACCGGCGCGTCCTACGGCTTGGGGGTGGGCTTCGCCCGCGCGCTGGCCGAAGCCGGGGCCAACGTGGTGCTCGCGGCCCGCAGTGTCGACAAGCTCACTGATGTTGCTGCGCAGCTCGACGGCCTCGGCGTGAAGACCCTCGTACAGCACTGCGACGTGACCGACCCGGCCACGGTGAAGGCCGCAGTGGCGGCTGCGTGGGAGACGTTCGGCCGCGTCGATGTGCTCGTCAACAACGCGGGGTTCGTCGCCGAGACCGGGATCATGCCCGAGCGCATTCCGGATGAGATGTTCGCGCAGACCATGAACACCAACGTCAACGGTCTCTTCACCTGCTGCCGCGAAGTAGGGAGCCGCCAGCTCGCCGACGGAAAGGGCGGCTCGATCATCAACATCGCCTCGATCGCCGGGCTGGGCGCGCAGGCACACTTCCCGTCGGCCTACCAGGCGAGCAAGGCGGCCGTCATCAACCTCACGAAGAACCTCGCCGCCAGTTGGGCCAGCCGCGGCGTGCGGGTGAACTCGCTCTGCCCCGGATGGTTCCCGAGCGACATGACGGCGCCGTTCTTCGGGCTGCCCGACTTCTGGGACCGGATCATGGCGATGTCGCCGATGGGCCGGGTCGGCACCGAGCGTGAGCTGGACGGCGCCATCGTGTTCCTGGCCAGCAACGCCTCGAGCTTCATGACCGGCTCGACGCTCACCGTCGACGGCGGGATCTCCTCGACCATCGGCGCAGTCGACTACAGCCCGCAGATGTTCGCCGCGATGGAGGTTGTCGCCGGCGAATACGGCACAGCGATCCGCCCAGCCTGAAGGCGCACGGGACGGCGATCATGAAACCGAAGCGCTTCGGCTACGGCTTCTACGGCACCGACCGCGCGAATCTCGTGGCCTGCGTTCACGCCGCGGAACGCTTCGGCTACGACACCTTCATCATGCCGGACCACCTTGGCGAACAGATGTCGCCGATCCCCGCTCTGGCCGTCGTTGCGGAGGTGAGCGACACGCTTCGCATCGCGCCGTGGGTCCTCTGCAACGACTTCCACATCCCGCAGATCCTGGCCAGAGAACTGGCAACACTCGACGCGCTGTCGGGCGGCCGCCTGGACGTCGGCCTCGGAGCCGGATGGGTGCGCTCCGAGTACGAGCGGGCCGACATCCCCTTCGATTCCGGTGGCGAACGGCTTCGGCGCCTGAAGGACAGCGTGGCCGTGATCCGCGCGCTGCTTGCCGGTGGGCCCGTCTCGATCGACAACGATCACCACCATCTCCGCGAGATGGTGGGTTTTCCGCCACCGGCGCAGATCCCACATACGCCGCTGTTGCTCGGCGGCGGAGGGAGGCACATGCTCACCTGGGCTGCGCAAGAAGCCGACATCGTGGGCATCATCCCGGCCGCAGGCCCGGACGGCGGGCTGTTGGCATCCGAGCTCACGCTCGCTGCCGTCCAGCGCAAGATCGGATGGGTGCGAGAGGCGGCAGGATCGCGATTCGCGGACATCACGCTGAACCTCGCGCTCATCGACATGAAGATCACGAACGAGCCGCGGGAGAGCGCGCGGGCGGTAAGCCACGCGATTTCGTCCGGCCAACTCCCGATGTTCGTCGTCGACACCGAGCTCACGGAGGACGATCTGCTGGAATCCCCGTACTTCGCCTTCGGCCCACCCAAGGCGATCGCGGAGCACGTCGAGACGGTGTTCGAGCAGACGGGCGTCTCGTACTACGGCCTCTTCGCCCATCTACCCGATACCTTCGGTCCGATCCTCGAACACCTCGTCGGCTGAGCTGCGGACGTCGGTGGACTTCGCTTTCGCGCCGACCGGCGATATTGCGAATTCCATATTCGCTTTCGCGCCGACCGGAGGAAAAGCGAAGTCGATCCCGGTTGACATCGAGTGGATGCGCGGGAACCTGAGCGCGGCGGATCGGCACGACGGCAAGAGACCGATTGTCGCTCACCGCACCCATCGGGCGCTTGCGGGCTTCGAATCGTCACGCACGGCACATGTGGATGGTCGGGTTGCGTCCCGATCCGCCGCGCTCGCCGGGCACCCGCCCCCGCCCATCCCCGCGCTCGCCGGGCACCCGCCACGGCCAGGTCAACACAAGCGGGGTCAACACAAGCGGGTCAACGAAAGCAGAGTCAACGGAAGCGGTACCCGACACCCCGCACGGTTTCGACCCGACACGCGTGCACCCCAAGTTTGCGCCGGAGCGTGCGGATCACGACATCAACGACGTTGCTCCCGCCGTCGTAGCCGCAGCCCCAGACCCGATCGAGAAGCTCGACCCGCGTCACTGCGTTGCCGCGAGCGCAGTGGAGAACGTCGAGCGCGCCGTACTCGAGGGGCGACAACTGGACCGATTGGCCGTCGAGGTCGACGGTGCGGTTCTTCGGATCGAGAAACGAATGCTGGGCGATGGCCAGCTCGGCCGCGGCCAGGCGCGTCAGCCATCCGTCGACCGAATCAGGACCGAAGTCGAGAGCGGCGAGGTGAAATGCGTCCGGCCCGATCAGCGCCGGTCCGAATGTCTCGAAACCCAGCACGATCAACGCATCGATGAACGGTGTGGGGTCGGCGAGCGTGGTGTACACCCGGCCGAGGTGCGGGCGCAGGCTGAAGTACTCGCGTTTCACGTCCAGCCACGCCGCGGCCTGGGCGCTGCAGGGACCTTCGCCGGCCTCGACGGTCAGGACACGTCGCAGCACGATCGTGGTCCGTCCTGACAGGAGCGGGTGGTGCGACGCGTGCCGGGCCCAACCGGCAGTGACCGGATCGTCACGTTCGAGCGCATGCGGGATGTCGCGCCACGTCGCGACGACGGAACAGCCGACGAGTGAGCCCGACCGGTCGCGGATCACCCGGACGGTCCGCGGGGCAAGTGCGAGCCACCGATCGAGGACGGCCGCCGCGGCAGGCGCCTCGAGGCCGTGCCAGAGGTTTCGCAACGCGTCCGCGTCGTCCGGGCGGCTCGGCTCGACGCTGTGGGCATGGGCGGTGGTCGGGAACATCGCTTCGCGCACCACCGGGTTGTCGATGAGGAACAGCAGGTCGGCGGTCGAGCGGCCGAGCTCGTGACGACTCACGGCACGCGACTCGGCCTGGAGGTGGTGCCAGGCCGCCGTCCGGTACCCGCGGAAGCGTTCGGGATCGACGGCCCGCAGCCGCTCGACGATCGCCATCTGCACGGCATCGTGGAGCCGAAGCCCGTCCGCCGTCGCCTCCACCACGGCGAGCCCACTGAGGCGTTCGAGCGCCGTGTCCGCCTCCTCGCCCAGCATTGCCGCCAACACCCCACGCGTGATCCGGCGCGGCACTGCGGCTGCGTCGAGGATCCGTCGGAGCGGCTCGTCAAGCCCCTGGCGGAACGAACCGGCGAGGGCATGCACCACCTGCGGCATCGAACTCGCCACCGGCAGGGCCCCGTCTGAGAGCCGTGCTTCGACGGCGAGACGAAGTGCCAGCGGGTGACCGCGGCACAGCCGGGCGAGGCGGCGTGACTCATCC
This sequence comes from Acidimicrobiia bacterium, assembly GCA_043739745.1. GTDB lineage: Bacteria > Actinomycetota > Acidimicrobiia > Acidimicrobiales > JANYDT01 > JAYUDQ01. Next base: position 8,747 of record JAYUDQ010000497.1, read on the forward strand.
GCATCGCTCACCCCCGCGGCTCGGAGGAACAGCGCCACGCTGGAGTCGTCGAGCGGTCCGAGTGGGAGAACTTCGAGGCCCCCGATCTGCCCGCGCTCGATGGCCCACTCGAGCATGGGCGGCTCGCGGCCGGCGACGACCACGCTCACGTTCGGCCCCAGTGCGGGGAGCAGCTCGTGTCGGAGCCACGGGTCGGCGATCCGGAACACCTCGTAGGTATCGATGAGGAGAACCGAGGCGGAGACGGTGTCGGTGTGTGAGGTGTCGGGCTCGCCTGCGCCACGGAGCCCATCGAGGAACCCCTCTTCGGTGGGCTCGATCGACCGGCAGTCGACCACCCGGACGGACACGCCCCGCTCCGAGCACACATCGCGGAATCGGGCCAGCAGGGTCGACTTGCCGATCCCGGCGATGCCGTAGACGAAGCAGACGCGCGGTCCGGCCGGGTCGAGCAGCCGCAGAAGCGCGCCCAGTTCGGCGTCGCGCCCCACCGAAAGGGCGCTGCCCGGGCGCACCGCAGCGCGTGTCATCGCGCCGCCTTCAGGCCGACGCCCCAACCAGTCCGCGCGTGACGGCGGTTGGCTCGGCCAGTACCCCGAAGCGCCGGACCGTGATGTCGCGCAAGGTGGGCATCGCGCCGACGCCGGCAAAGAGCTCCGAGCCGAGGAACGCATCCACCGCGGCGGCGTTCTCGAACGTATACACACCGCCATAGATGCCCGTATCCCCGTCGGCCAGCCACACCTTGGATGCCAGGCCGGGCACTGCCGCAAATGCCGGTGCCAGCTCGTCGCATAGGGCACGGTAGTCGCTCTCCGCGATCCCCGACAGCCCGAAATTGATGATCAGCAGCTCCATAGTTTCCTCCGTGTTCGGAACGACGATGCCGTTCGTCTCCGAAGTATCAGGGATCGCCGGTCCGCGCACATGAGGACAAGATGAGCATCGGCCTGCACCGGCGGACGGCCCGGTGGCGTTCGCGAGATTGGGTCCACAGGCGCGCGCCGCCTCTAACCTCGCAGGCATGCCAGCCACCCACGAGACGGCCCGTTCGAGCCTGCGCGGTTTCCTCCCGTGACCGAGCGAACGCTTCGGCGCCGCGCCGCCATCGCCGGGATCGGCGAATCCGTCTACTACCGGCGCGGCGGTTCGCCGGACCCCGAGTTCGTCCTTACGCTCCAGGCCGTCCTGGCGGCGTGCGCCGACGCCGGCATCGACCCGCGCTCGGTCGACGGATTCGCCACCTATTCCGAAGACCGCAACGATCCGGCCCGGCTCGCCGCCGCGCTGAACGTCGACGAGCTCCGCTTCGGCAACATGTTCCGTGGTGGGGGCGGTGGCGGTGCAGCCGGTGCCGTGGCCAACGCGGCGATGGCGGTGGCCACCGGCATGGCTGATTGCGTGGTCGCCTACCGCGGCCTCGCTCAGGGGCAGTTCGGCCGTTTCGGCCAGGGTCCGCGGAACCCGTCGGTCGCCGGCCCCGCCGCCTTCACGGTCCCGTACGGGATCATGTCGCCGGCGCAGATCTACGCGCCGAGGACGACGCGACTTATCGAGCAGCATCCCGGCGTCCGAGATGCGATGCGAGCCGTCGCCATCGCCTGCTATCGGCATGCGAAGAACAACCCTCGCGCCGTCATGTACCAGCGAGGTCTCGACGAGGCCGAGTACGACGCGAGCCGCTGGATAAGCGAACCGTTCCACCTCTTCGACTGCTGCCTCGAGAACGACGGTGCTGCAGCTGTGGTCGTGATGTCGCCTGAGCGCGCTGCCGATCTCGTTGAGCATCCGGTGCATGTGCTTGCGGCCACGCAGGGGTCACCGCGCCGGGCGGGCGCTTCGGCCCACAACCAGCCCGACTATGTGACGTCGAGCTTCATCCAATCGGCGCCACGCCTGTATGCAATGGCCGGTATCACTTCGGCAGACATCGACTGTGTGCAGTCGTACGAGAACTTCACCGGGGCCGTGGTCATGAGCCTGGTCGAGCACGGGTTCTGCACCTACGAGAACGCCCATGAGGTGCTCACCGTCGAGAACCTCACCGCCCCGAGCGGCACACTCCCGCTGAACACCAGCGGCGGGAACCTGGCCGAGTGCTACATGCACGGCCTCGGCCTGCACCTCGAAGCCGTCCGTCAGCTGCGGGGGCAGTCGGTGAACCAGGTTGCCGGGTGCGAGGTCGTGCTCGTCAATGCGGGGCCGATGGTCGAGAACGCCAGCGCCTGCATCTATGCCACGTCCGAGGTGCAGCCATGAGCAACCAACACCGCGAGACCAGCGAGTCGTATCTCCCCGTCGGGCTTCCGGCTCCGGCGCCGAGCCGCGACCGCCTCGAGGTGCCGTACTGGGACGCGGCCCGCGAGCACGTGCTCGTCGCCCAGCGCTGTGCCGGCTGCCGCGGATGGCAGTGGGGGCCGGAGTGGATCTGCCACCGCTGCCACTCCTTCGAGATGCAGTGGGAGACACCGCCGCTCCCCGGCCGGCTGTTCGCATGGACCCGAGCCCGGCATCCGGTGCACCCGTCGTTGCTGGAGCATGGGG
>JAYUDQ010000498.1:0-4563 GCA_043739745.1 Acidimicrobiia bacterium
GATGAAGCGGGTACTGGCCGAACCCTGGATCGAGTGTCCGGCGGACACGGAGCCGGTGAAGGCGACGAAGTCGATCCGATCGTCGCCGATGATCTTGGCGACGTCGTCATGGGTGAGGTGCAGGTGCTGGAACACGCCCTCGGGCAGACCGGCGGCCGCGAACGCCTCAGAGTAGCGCTCGGCGCAGAGCAGCGTCTGGGTTGCGTGCTTGAGGATCACCGTGTTGCCGGCCAGGAGTGCTGGCACGATCGAGTTCACGGACGTCAGGTACGGGTAGTTCCACGGTGCTACGACGAGAATGGTTCCCAGCGGCTCGCGGCGGATGAATCGGCTGAAGCCGTCCAGCGGCGGGGGTGCGAGGTCGGCCAATGCGGCAGGCGCGATCGACGCCATATGGCGGGCGCGCTCCTGGAACCCCCGGCGCAGCTCGTTCGGGGTGTACCTGATCGGACGGCCCATCTGCCAGGAGAGCTCGGCGCCGATCTCGTCTGCCCTTTCAAGCATCGCAAGGACCATGCGCTCGCATACCGCTGTGCGCTCTGCCAGCGAGGTCACAGCCCACGCGATCCGGGCTGCGACGGCTCGTGCGAGGGCGGACTCGATGGCCTCCCCCGTTGCCGTGGTCCGCTCGGCCACAACCGATCCGTTGACCGGGGAGATGATCCTCTGGACAGCCACCTGACCAACCTCGTTCCTGCTCCCGCGCGGCCCCGGTCGGCGGCTCGCGTGCGGCGAGAGACTGCCACATGGCCGGCGGTGCGTCACCGATCCGCGTTGGCAGCGCCCCGCCCGATCACCGCGGCGCCGATCAGCGTCGCCGTCTCGAACAGCACCGTGCAACGCACGTCGCTCACCCCATCGAGAACATGGGCGAGCGTCGCCCCGAACAGGTCGAACGCGCGGGCCACGTTGCCGCCGACCACGATCATGTCGGCGCGGAACGCTCGCGCCCACGGGGCGATCACCGCCCCGAGATCCTCGCCCAGCGTGGCGAAGACCTCGATGGCGGCACGATCACCGCGGCGCGCGGCGCCGGCCACCACCGATGCGTCGTGCAAACGACCGGTCCGCCGGACGTACGCCTCGGTCACCGACCGACCCGATGCCCGGTCTTCGGCGATCCCGTCCGCGAACGCCACATTCCAGATCTCGCCGTCGCGCGGTACAGAGCTTCCGGTCCGCACGATCCGGCGATCGGCGATGAACCCGCTTCCGAGGCCGGTGCCGAGCGTGAGGCCGATCACCCGGTCCGAACAACGACCCTGCCCGGCCGATGCTTCACCCAGTGCCCACAAGTCGGCGTCGTTGCCGAACACGACAGGCACACCGGCCAGCACAGTGCCCTGCCATCGCGCCGCCAATTCTGCGCCCACGGCGATCCCGTACAAGGCCGAGAACTTGTGCAACATCAACGAGACGCCGCAGTCGTAGTCGAAGGGCGCCGGCATGGCGAGGCCAACCGCGACCGGTCCATCAACTCGGCCCGAGATGGACCAAGCATCGGTTGCCGCACCCGCCCATGCCTCGAGCAGTTCGTCGGCCGTCCCCGCGGGCGACGACGACCGGCGGACGAGTTGGCCCACGCCCGACCCGTCGACCACACCGGCCGTCACGTGGCCACCTCCGATGTCGAGGGCAAGTACGGGTTCGTCCGACATCGCCAGATCATTGCCGCCGACCGGAGCCGGGGCACTCCCGCCAGCTCGTACGCTCTCCGGCGATGACCGAGCGACCCACGCTGTGGCAACGGGCGCGCGGCTCCAAAGCCATTGCGCTCGGGCTGCGGGTCGCAGCAAGCACGACGATGTTGGCTGTGCTGGTCACGAGAGTACGGGCGTCGTCAGAGCGGAGCGACCAGCCGGAGTCCGTCTCGATACTTCCCGCGTGGCACACCTCGACCGCGCTGTGGTTCTTCGGCGCGCTCGGCGTGGCCGGATTCGGTGCGGTGCTCGCCACCTGGCGGTGGAACCGGGTCTTGCATGCGTTCGATGTCAGCCCGCCGTTCCGGCTGCTGCTCAGCTCCTACCTCGCGGGGCTGTTCGTCGGGAACTTCCTGCCTTCCACCGTGGGTGGCGACGTGCTGCGCATCCGCCGGTCGTCGGCAGCCATCGGAGACCCCGGCGTAGCCTTCGCCTCCGTGCTGCTCGAGCGCCTCACCGGTTGGCTCGTGCTGCCGTTCCTGACGCTCTTCACCTTCCTCATCAACCCGGGCCTTCGGGAGCTCGGTCGGGCGACTGCGGTGGCTTTCGGCGTGTCGCTGGCCACCATTGCCGCCCTCTCACTCATCCTGGCCGCGGCCAATTCCCACCGGATGGGCGGGCGTCTCGCCGGGCATGGCAGCTGGCTCCGCTTCCTGGGTGCGGTGCACACGGGCGTCCGGCGCCTCCGCGAGCGCCCGGCCGACGCGCTCGACGTGCTGGCCGCCGGCCTTGCCTATCAGCTCGCTGTCGTCATCTCGGCGTGGATGGCCGCGCATGCGCTGGGGGTCCGGATGAGCCCGACCGCAGCGTTGGCCTTCGTCCCGGCCGTCGCCGTCATCCAGGTGATGCCCCTCTCGATCGGTGGGCTCGGCTTCCGTGAGGGCGCGTTCGCGCTCTTCCTGGGTCCACTGGGCGTGGCGAACTCGCGCGCCATCGCACTCGGGCTGTGCGTCTACCTCATCAACCTGCTGGTCAGTCTGGCGGGCGCACCGGCGTTCGCACTCGGGGGACGAAATCGCCATCACCGCGACGACCACGTCGCAACCGACGCGCGGCCGATCCCAGGGAAGGCGCGCTCATGAGCGCCGACACGCAGTCCGCCGTAGCTGGATCTCCCGAACCGATGGCCACAACAACGGGGAAGACCCTGCAACGACTGCGCTTCTGGCACGAGGTCGTCTACATCGGCCTCTTCTATGGCCTCTACTGGCTGGTACGCAACGCGCACGGCTCGGCAAGGGATGCCCGTGTACAGGCGTTCACGAACGCGAAGCGGGTCATCCGCGTCGAGCGATGGGTCGGGATCTGGCACGAGGAGTCGATCCAGGAGCCGTTCCTGCGCTCGAAGTTCTTCGTCCAGTTCCTGAACACGTGGTACGGCGTCGCCCACTTCGTCGTCACCGTCGGCGCGCTGGTGTGGTGCTTCCGGGCCATGCCCGAGCGGTACAGGGGGGCGCGCAACGCGCTGGCCTTCATCACCGCGCTGGCCCTGATCGGCTTCGCCTTCTTTCCGCTGATGCCGCCGCGCCTGCTGCCGACGAGCTATGGATTCGTCGACACGCTGCATGTCTTCGGCGGACCGTGGTCGTTCGACTCAGGACCCGTGGCGAAGGCCTCGAACCAGTACGCGGCCATGCCCAGCCTGCACTTCGGCTGGGCGAGCTGGTGTACCGCCACGTTCTGGCCCTGGGCGACGACGCGATGGCGAAGGGTGCTGCTCGTCCTCTATCCCTTCGTGACTCTTTTTGCCATCGTCGTCACCGCGAACCACTACTCGCTCGATGCACTCGGCGGCTTCGTCACGTTCCTGATCGGCAGCTGGCTGGGACTGCAGCTGGTACGCCTCGACCCAGTCGGCCGGAGCCGTCGCCGCAAGCCGACGGTCGCGAAGCGCTGATATCCTCCGGACCGCTGTGTGCTCCCAATCGCTAAGCGTCGCGTGACCGTCGCGTCCGATCCCTTCGTCACGACCTCGCCCCTTCGGATACCTGGATCGCCGGCGCAACGCACACACGGCGTGGTGGACCCCCCACCCAGCCTGGCCGCGATCGCGTCGACCGTCGAGGGTCGGATCCGGACGCTCCTCGACCGCGAGCTCGAACGCTGGACCGCAGTCGATGCTGATCTCACGGCTCCGTTGCAGGCCCTTGCCGACCTCGTGCTCTCCGGCGGGAAGCGCCTCCGGCCGGCGTTCTGCCACTGGGCCTTCGTTGGGGCCGGAGGTGACCCCGATGACCGGGTCCTCCTCGACGTAAGCGCTGGGCTCGAGCTCCTGCACACGTTCGCGCTCATCCACGACGACGTGATGGACGCGTCGCGGACACGCCGCGGTGCCGATACCGTCCACGTCCAGTTCATGGACGAGCACCGGCGGCAGGGGTGGCGGGGTGAGGATCGACGCTTCGGCGAGGGCGTCGCCATCCTCGTCGGCGACCTCGCCTTCGTCTACGCCGATCTGCTGTTCAAGGACGCCAACCCGACCGCCGCTGCGCTGTTCATAGAGCAGCGCATCGAGGTGAACATCGGGCAGTACCTCGACCTGATCGGAACGGTTCGCGGGCGTCCGAGCGTCGATACGGCAACGAGGATCTGCCGCTACAAGTCGGGGAAGTACACCATCGAACGGCCACTGCACCTGGGCGTCGCATTGGCCGACCGGCTAAGCGAATTCGAAACCGCACTCACCCGCTTCGGTCTCCCGCTGGGCGAGGCCTTCCAACTACGCGACGACCTGCTGGGCGCGCTCGGCGACGCGACGCTCACCCGCAAGCCGGTCGGTGACGATCTCCGCGAAGGCAAGCCCACTGCGCTGTTCGCCCGAGCACTCGATGCCGCCGACGGCGCGCAGCACGAGATCCTCGCC
>JAYUDQ010000499.1:0-1627 GCA_043739745.1 Acidimicrobiia bacterium
GTGTTGATGGCGTGCACGGCGGGAAGTGACGGCGGCGCGAAGTCGGCGGGCACTCCGAACCCGATCAGCGCCTCGACCACAATCAGTACCTCGGCACCGGCGAACTCGCCGGCGCCGACGCGCACTGCGCGAAGCCCGACGTCGTCGAGTGTGGCGACAACCGAGTCAGCGGTGGCCGACGGAGCATGGGCCCATGTGCTCGTTCAAATCGGGCCTGACGGCTCGGTGTCCAAGGACACCGCGCTCGCCGCGTTCAGCTTGGCGATCGGCCCGCTCCCAGGCGTCGCCGCGTCGCCCGACCCGCCCGGCGCGATTCCTGACGGATCGGGTGCGATCCGGTGGGCCTTGCGCTACTACGACCAACTCAGCGTCGATCAGCAGGCTGCGATCCGCGGCTACGCCGGCGTCGCGCCGGCGACATCTCCAAGCTTTGGATCGTCGAGAGCGCTCCCCATTGCGGCCGCAGCGATCGTGCTGCCGCCCGATTCTCCGGGTTCGCAGATCTACCGCGGCATGGTCGACGACATGATCGCGTTCTACGACAGCAAGCTCGGACACCTTCTGTCAACGTCGACCGAGTGGCGCGCCAATCCGGCGAGCGGGACACCGACCAATATCCGATTGGTCGCCACACCCACGACAGCCGGGGCTGAGGCCGAGACGTGGGTCTTCGACGACTTGGACGGGTTCAGCGGCCCGATGGGCCGATGCCAGATCGATCTGTCGCCCACGTTCGTGAGCGACACCGTCGACGCGCAGGTTGTGGCCATTGCCCACGAGGTGTTCCACTGCTTCGAGGGTGCGTTGGCCAAGACCGTCGCCAACGGCTACTACGGCGAACCGCCGTGGAAGATCGAAGGCGGGGCGCAATGGGCGGCACTCGAAGCCAGCGATGCCACCCGAGGCGTCTCGCTCGACTATGGCAACTTCCTGCAGTCGTATCTGACGAGTCCGCAGATCGGACTCTTCTCCCGTGCCTACGACGCCGCCGGGTTCTACGACCAGGTGGCCGCCGTCGGTGTCGATGTGTGGGCCGTGCTGGCCGCCTTCTACCGAACCACGACCAGCAACCTGGCCGCGTACAACGTCGTCTCCCAGCCCGGCGGCGTTGCCTTCCTGGATGCGTGGGGTCCCGGCTACAGCCGGCAGTCGCAGCGAAGTGCAGCCTGGGACGTGACCGGGCCGGCGGTCCCGTCGCCGGCGACCGCCCCGCCACCGATCAGGGCAATCACCGGCGTCGCCAACGGTTCCAGCCAGCAGGTCACCACAGCAGCGTTCACGGTGGGCGTGTACGGGATCCAATCCCAAGCCGACATCACCCACTTCGAGTTCCAGGGCCACGCACGCGTCGGCGATGAAACGGGCTTCGACAGCGTGGGACTGACCAGCGTCGACCTGTGCACCAAGGCCGGCCAGCAGTGCGCGTGCCCAGACGGCGCGCCGCCGGTGCCATCGGCGGTGACCGGCATTCTGACACTCGGCATTACCGGCGGCCCCGACGGCAGCAAGGCAACGATCAGCGGAGTCGCACTCGCGGACTACTGCTCCGCACACCCGACGACAACAACCGCGGCACCCGACACGAGCGGGCAGGCGTGGTGTGCGTGGGTCATCGACGTGAACACTC
>JAYUDQ010000500.1:0-1626 GCA_043739745.1 Acidimicrobiia bacterium
TATTGCTACGCAACGCGCTGTACGGCCGGGCGAATACGCCGCGCATCCATGGCAAAGCCCGCAATGACGGGCGACGTCTGGTGCCGACAGACTCCGAACTCACCGCCGACCGCATCGGAGCAGTGCTGCGCTCGGTGTTGCCGGATCTCGCACCGGTCGAGTTCCGCCCGACACCGTCCACGCTCGGCGTCACCTTGGCACACGACGTGAGGCCCGTGTCAGTGACCCTCCAGCCCATCAAGCCGGCGATGGCCGCCCGATCTGCCGCGTTCTGCAGCGGTTGTCCGCACAACCGTTCGACCGTGAATGCCACCGATTCGCCGTCGGGGGGAGGCGTCGGCTGCCACGCACTGGTGATGTCGATGGACCGTGGAGCGCAGACCTACACCCAAATGGGCGGTGAAGGCGCCCAATGGATCGGCCGCGCCCCGTTCGTGAAGGAGCCTCATTTCGTCCAGAACATGGGCGACGGAACGTTCTTCCACTCCGGCAGCCTGGCAGTGCGGTTCGCTGTTGCCGCCGGCGTGAACACCACATTCAAGCTGCTCTACAACGGCGTCGTTGCAATGACCGGCGGCCAGGACCCCACCGGTCAGCTGGCGGTACCCGAGCTCTGCGCGATGCTGCTCGCCGAGCACGTCGCAAGGATCATCGTCGTGGCCGATGAACCCGGCCGATATGGCTCCGGTCGCAAAGGAACACTCCGTGTTCCGAGTGGCGTGGACGTGTGTGGCCGAGATCGGCTCGACGAGGCGCAACTTACACTCGCGGCCACACCGGGCGTGACCGTCTTGATCTACGACCAGGCGTGTGCCAACGAACTGCGCCGCATGCGTAAGCGCGGCAAGGCCCCCGCTCGACCGACTCGTGTCGTCATCAACGAGGCCGTGTGCGAAGGTTGCGGTGACTGTGGAGTGAAGAGCAGCTGCCTCAGCGTCCACCCCGTCGACACGCCGTTCGGCCGCAAGACCCAGATCCACCAGGCGTCCTGCAACAGCGACTACTCGTGTCTCGAAGGCGATTGTCCGTCATTCGTCACCCTCGACACCACCTCGACGACAGCGCGATCGACGCCGGCGATCCCCACCGACCTGGGGCGACTCGAGTCTCTTCCGCATGTCGGCGACGAAGGATTCGGCGTCTACATCACCGGCGTCGGAGGAACAGGTGTGGTGACGATGAACCAGATCCTCGCGACGGCGGCGTCGTTCGACGGGTTCACCGTCACCGGTGTGGATCAGACCGGCTTGTCGCAAAAGGGCGGCCCCGTGGTGTCGCACCTCAAGTTCTGGAAGGGGGACACCGATCGCTCGCCCGTGGTGGGCGACGGCGCGGCAGACGCGGCCATCGCTCTCGATCTCCTGGTGGCCGTCGAGGCGAAGCACCTCGATCGCCTCGATGCGACTCGCACCCGCACGTTGGCGTGCACTTCCGTGGTGCCGACCTCATCGATGGTGCTCGACACGGAGACAGCTTTCGGTGACATCGCCTTGATGGTGGCCGCGCTCCGCGAACGTTCGCTCGCCACGGGATTCGCCACCCTCGATGTCGCCGGGCTCTCCGAGGCGCTGTTCGGTGAACACATGCCGTCCAACCTCATCGCGCTGGGAGCCGCCTACCAGATGG
>JAYUDQ010000501.1:0-26602 GCA_043739745.1 Acidimicrobiia bacterium
TGCCAGTGTCGTACTGGCAGGCCGTCGGTTCAACGCGTTGTTGCGGAACGCAGAGGGATGGTCAGAGCTGCTTCGCCCGTGTGGTCTCCAGCACGTTCATGCCGTTCGTGTAGTTGCCGGTGAGGCCCTTCTTCGAGACGTCGAGGGTGTTGCCGAAGTACCCGAAGACGACTGGAGCGTCCTCGAGCAGGATCTCCTGGATCTTCTTGGAGGCGACCTTCTGCGTGGCCACGTCGGACGACTCGATGAAGGTCTTCTTGGCGGCGTCGAAGTCGGCGCTCTTGTAGTGCGCGGCGTTCCATGTACCGGCGGACGACAGCGACGATGTGAGGTAGACGTTGGGGACGCCTCGGTGGCCGTACTCGGTGATGCCGAAGTCCGACTTCAGCCAGCTCGGCGACTTCGTGTCGTCGTAGTAGGCGCCGGCGTCGGTGACGTTCAGCGTGACGTTGATGCCCACTTCTTTGCCGGCGGCCTGGATGACCTGGGCGTACAGCTTGAGGTCGGCGCGGTCCCAGGTGGAGAGGGTGACGTCGACACCGCCGGACTTGCCGGCATCGGCGAGCAGCTGCTTGGCCTTGGCCACATCCTTCTTACGCTGGGCCACCGTCTTGTCCGTGGTCGGGTACGCCGGCGCCATCGGGCTGTCGTTGCCGACGACGCCGAAGCCGTCGATGACACCCTGCACAGTGCCGGGCCGGTCGATGGAGAGGGCGAGCGCCTGGCGAATGCGCTTGTCGGCCATCGGGCCGGTGTCCGTGCGCATGTGCACCTGGAGATGGCCGACGCTCGGGGTGGCCTGCACCACGAAGTTCGAGTCGCCCTGCAGGGTCTTGGCCGTGGTGGACGACGAGAACGCGTCCCAGTCGAACTGGCCCGACTGCAGGCCGGCGAGACGGGCGCTGTCGTCCTTGAGCTGGGTGACCTGGAGCCGGTCGAAGTTCGGCTGGCGGGCCTTGTCGTAGTAGGTCGGGTTGCGCTTGAACGTGACGCCCTGATCGACCACGTACTTCTCGAGGATCCAGGGCCCGCTACCGATGAAGGACTTCTCCCATGTGCCGTCGACGTAGTCCTTCGGGAGGATGATCGAGTTGTAGTTGTCCGAGCTCACCAGGTATGGGAACGAGCCGACCGGCGAGTCGAGCTGGAAGGTGACGGTGTAGTCGTCGACCTTCTTCGTGTTGCCCTTCTGCAGGAGGCCCTTGAACACGGACAACGCGTTCGACTTGTTGGCGGGGTCGGCGAGACGGTCGAAGCTCGCGACGACGTCGTCGGCCGTCAGCTTCTTGCCGTTGTGGAACGTGATGCCCTTGCGGATCTTGAACGTCCAGAGGGTGGAGTCGGCATTGGCCGACCAGCTCTCGGCCACGCGGGGCTCGAGGGTGAGGTTGTTGTTGTCGAAGGCGAGGTACTCGCCTGCGAGTCCCAGCAGCAGCAGCGCGCCGCCGTTGTTGGCGATGACCGGGTCGATCTTGCTCCCCGGCGCGATCGTGCTCACACGCAGCAGAGCCTTGCGGCCGCCGGCCGCCGGCTTCGTCGTCTTCTTCGCCGCCGCCTCGGCCCCGCCCGCGACGATCAGCCCGGCGAAGGGGATACTGAGGCCGGCGACGGATGCCGCACGAAGGAAGTCCCGCCGGCTGAGCCCACCATGGCGGTACTCGTCGATGACGTGGTTCTCGCGCTCGGTGAGCTGTCGGCGTGCCGCGTCGATGTGCGCGTTCCTGTCAGAAGTCATTTGAAACGTCCCTTTGGCTTGGTGGCGAGTGGACGGCGAACACACAATTGCGTGGTCCTCCCGCGGTTGGTGGTCGTGCGACAGTACCCACTTACCGTGATCCGGTCCAGCGCCCCCTGTGTGAATGCTGTGCGCTCGGACGGGGCGGGGGCGTCCGGTGCGACTGGATCAGGCGATGCGGTAGCGCTCGAGGGCGTCGAAGTCCGGCTCCACGCCCAGGCCCGGACCGTCGGGCGGACGGATCGTGCCGTCGGCCGCGATCTCGACCGGCGCCGGCAACAGCCAGTCACGCCGTGCCGGCAGCCACGCCGGGTCGTCGAAGGGCACCTCGACGAACGGGACGTTCGAACACCCCAGCGCGGCATGGAGATTGGCCACCATCCCGTAGCCGTTCGACCACGTGTGCGGTGACCACGAGCGGCCGCACAGCTCGGCGAAGGCGGCGATGCGCCGGCAGCCGCCGATGCCTCCGGTCAGCACCACGTCGGGCTGCAGCACGTCGATGCCACCGCGCAGCACGAGGTCACGCGCCTCACGCAGGTCGCGCACCATCTCGCCGCCGGCCAGGCGGAGGTCCGTCCGCGCCCGCAGCGCGGCCCATCCATCGACGTTCCAGGTGTCGAGCGGCTCCTCGAGCCAGTAGACGCCGATGCCTTCGAGCTCACGCGCGACCTGCGCGGCCGTGGCCACGTCCCAGCGCGGCGACGTGTCACCTTCCATGCGCCAACCCTGGTTGGCGTCGACCATCAGCTCGATCGACGGACCGACCGCATCACGGAGCTGTTCGAGCACGGCCACGTCGTCGCGCCAGTCGGCGTGATGAAATCGGATCTTCACGGCCCCGATCCCCCGAGCCTGCAGCGCCTTCACCCGCCGGATGCGCTCCTCGGCGGTCATCAGCTCGCCCGAGCTGGCATAGGCCTTCAGCGACTCGCTACGACCGCCCAAGAGCTTCCACACCGGCTGGGCGAGGGCGCGGCCGACGACATCCCATACCGCGACCTCGACGACCCAGGGGCGAGACCGATGGAAGTCGGTGGTCTCACAGATCTGGCGGACCACTTCCGTGCGGAACGGATCGAGGCCGACGAGGAAGCGCTTGAGGACGGCGACATCGGGCAGGAAGTCGCCCGAGGCGTGGCCGATGATCCCCTCATCCGTATGCACACTGATGATCTCGGCCTCCTGCTGGACACGCGGGATCGGGTCCCACGCGGCCCTGAACGGCGGATCGAGCGGGTAGCGGTAGCGCCTGACCTCGATGTCGGTGATCTTCATGGCCGACAGCCTTCACCATCAGACCCGTGCACCGTCAGACCGGTGCGAGATCAGACCGGTGCGAGATCAGACTGTGGTGGCCGAGGCGACGTCGACGTGGCCGGCGCCCGTGATCCGCAGGCCGACGATGCTGCGCTTCGATGCCGCGTTGTGGTTGGCGAAGTACGGGATCACGATCGGGGTGTCGTCCAGCAGCAGTTCCTCGACCCGCTTGGCCGCTGCCTTCTGGGATGCGACATCGATCGCGCCGTTGTACTGGGCCACGAGGACGTCGTACATCGGGCTCCGGTAGTGCGCCGCGTTCCAGGCGCCATCCGAGCGCAGCGGCGCCCAGAGGAAGAAGTTCGGCACGCCGCGATGGCGGTAGTCGGTGATCCCCATCGCGGAGTCGAGCCAGGCCTTCGTGTAGTAGTCCGCCGTCAGGTTGGGCTGCACGAGGATCCCGATCTGCTGCGCCGCGCTCTGGACCCGGCCGGCAAGGGCGGCCACGTCGAGCCCCGGCCACATGTCGAGCTGCACCTCGAAACCGTCCGCCACACCAGCGTCCTTCATGAGCTGGCGGGCCCTGTCCAGATCCGCCCTGCGTTGTGGGACCGAGGCGTCGGTCGCAGCGAAGGCGGGCGCGAACGGGCTGTCGTTCCCGAGGTCTCCCCGGCCTGCGGTCATCGCGGCGAGGGTCGATTCGCGATCAAGGGTGAGCGCGAAGGCCTGGCGTACCCGCTTGTCGGCGAAGACGCCGTCGTTGCGGAGATGGATCTGGCGATGCGACGACGTGCGGATCGACTGGACGACGATGGCCGGGTCTGCGGCCAAGAGTTGCGCGCCGGCGACACCCACTTTGGCGATGGCATCGATCTGACCCGCCTGCAGCTGTTGGACCGCTGCGCCCTCATCGCCCAGCAGCGAGAGCACGAGCGTCTCGAACCTCGGTATCCGGGCACGGTCCCAATAGCCGGCATTGCGCTTGTAGGTGGCGCTCTGACCGGCTCTGTACTCCTGACGGACCCACGGGCCGGTGCCGACGAAGGTCTTTTCCCAGTCACCCGCGTAGTTCTTGGGAAGGATGACTGCGTTGACGTTGTCGGAGCTGACGAGGTACGGAAAGTTGGCGTAGGGGACGTCGAGCTCGAAGCTGACGGTGTAGGAGTCGACCTTCGTCGTGTTGCCCTTGGCCAGCACGCCGCCGAACACCGATAGCGCGGTCGAGGCGTTGGCCGGGTCGGTCAGCCGATCGAAGGTGGCCACGACGTCGTCGGCCGTGAGGCCCTTCCCGTTGTGGAACCGCACGCCGCGGCGGATGGCGAACGTCCACTGTGACGCGTCGGCATTCGGCTTCCAGCTGGTGCCGAGCCTGGGTTCGAGCTGCAGCCGGTCGTTCGACCAGGTGAGGTACTCGGCACTCTGCCCGACGATGGCCACGGCACCGTCGCTGCCGAGCGAGAGCGGGTCGAGGCGGTCCGTGGGTGCCGCAACGCCGATTCGCAACGTTGCGAGACGCTTCGCCACCAGCGGAATCGGTGCCGCCGAGGCGAACGACGGGCCCGCGAACGCCGCGGCGAACGGGAGCCCGAGGCCGACCACGGAGGCGGCACGCAGGAAGCCGCGCCGCGAAATCGTCCCGGCGCGGAACTCATCGATCAGGTCGATCTCGATCGGACTCCGGTGCCGCCGGAGCCGGTCGGGGGACGGGTTGTCAGGCACCGTGTCCGAGCTCCTCTCCCCTTGGTGTGGCCGAACCGCAAGTGCCGATGGGTGAGATCGACACCGTTACCCTAGATTCGATCCGGGCGCCTGGGCACGCACTGGGAGAACCCGCGGGCCAACATCCTCGGATGACTATCGTCCGCTCATGACCGCATCTGATGGAGCACAGCCCGGCGGCGCGACGGGCCGCCGAGTCATCCGAGCCCCGAGGGGCAACCAGCTCACGTGCGAAGGGTGGGCCCAGGAGGCCGCCTACCGCATGATCCAGAACAACCTCGACCCCGAGGTCGCCGAGCACCCGGAGGAGCTGATCGTCTACGGCGGCTACGGCAAGGCGGCGCGCAACTGGCCGAGCTTCGACGCGATCCTCCGTACGCTTACGACCCTGAAGAACGACGAGACACTGCTGGTGCAGTCGGGCAAACCGGTCGGGGTGATGCAGACCCACGAGTGGGCACCGCGGGTCTTGCTGGCGAACTCGAACCTCGTCCCGCAATGGGCCACATTCGAGGAGTTCCGCCGCCACGAGGCGCTCGGCCTCATCATGTACGGCCAGATGACCGCGGGGTCGTGGATCTACATCGGCACGCAGGGCATCCTGCAGGGCACCTACGAATGCTTCGCGGCAATCGCCGCGGCCCGCTTCAACGGGTCGCTCGCGGGCACCATCACGCTCACCTGCGGGGCGGGCGGCATGGGTGGCGCCCAGCCGTTGGCCGTCACCATGAACGGAGGCGTGGTCATATGCGCGGATACGGATCCGTCACGGATCGAACGGCGCATCCAGACCCGGTACCTGGACACCGTGGCCCACTCGGTCGAAGAGGCACTGCAGTTGGCGGAGCGGGCAAAGGCCGACATGCGGCCGCTGTCCATCGGCCTCGTGGCCAACGGCGCGGAGTTGGTGCCGCTGCTGGCGAAGATGGACGCGCCCATCGACATCGTCACCGACCAGACCTCGGCCCACGACCCGCTGAACTACATCCCCGCAGGGCTCACCATGGAATCGGCTGCGGCGCTGCGGATCAGCGATCGCGACGAGTACATCCGCCGGGCCCGCGCGTCGATGGCCGCGCATGTGGAGGGCATGGTCGCGTTCCTCGACAAGGGTGCCGAAGTGTTCGACTACGGCAACTCCATCAGGGTGGAAGCCGCGTTGGGTGGCTACGAGCGGGCCTTCGCCTACGAGGGCTTCGTGCCGAAGTACGTCCGCGAGCTGTTCTGCGAGGGGAAGGGGCCGTTCCGCTGGGTCGCGCTGTCCGGTGATCCGGCCGACATCGCGGAAACTGACAAGGCCATCCTGGAGCTGTTCCCCGACAACGACGTCCTCGGGCGGTGGATGCGCATGGCAAGTGAGCGGGTCGCGTTCCAGGGGCTACCGGCCCGGATCTGCTGGCTCGGTTACGGCGAGCGGGACAGGGCCGGCGAGCGCTTCAACCAGATGGTGGCCGACGGCACGGTGAAGGCCCCGATCGTGATCGGGCGCGACCATCTCGACTGCGGTTCAGTCGCATCGCCCTATCGGGAGACCGAGAACATGAAGGACGGCTCCGATGCGATTGCCGACTGGCCCCTGCTGAACGCGATGGTGAACGTGGCCTCCGGGGCTTCGTGGGTGTCGATCCACCACGGCGGCGGCGTCGGCATGGGCCGCTCGATCCATGCCGGCCAGGTGACCGTGGCCGATGGGACGGCACTCGCCTCCGAGAAGATACGACGTGTACTTACGAACGATCCGGGCATGGGCGTCATCCGCCATGTCGACGCGGGGTACGACCTCGCGGCTTCGGTGGCCGAGGAGCGGGGCGTGCGGGTCCCGATGAACGAAGGTCCGCTGTTCCCGCCGACAACGGCGACAACGCCGACAACGCCGACAACGCCGACAACGCCGTCGCTCGGGTGACAGGGCGAGGTGCCCCATGACCGTCCGCGATATCGCCACCATCGGCCATCCGATCCTGCGCATCCCGACAACGCCCGTCAGTCCTGACGAACTGGCCGGCCCCGACGTGCAGCAGCTCATCGACGACCTCATCGACACGATGCGCCACGCCAACGGTGCGGGGATCGCGGCCAACCAGATCCACGAGTCGCAGCGCATCACCGTCATCGAGGTCAACCAGAACCCCCGCTACCCGTACAAGCCGCAGATCCCGCTGACGGTGATGGTGAACCCGGAGATCGAACTGCTCGGCGACGAGCTCGTCGAGATCAACGAGGGCTGCCTGTCCGTGCCCAACCTACGGGGCAACGTGTTCCGACACGTCACCATCCGGGTCCGCTACCTCGACCGCGACGGCGTGGCCCACGACGAAGTGAAGCGCGGCCTCACCGCCGGCACGTTCCAGCACGAGGTCGACCACCTCGACGGCAAGCTCTTCGTCGACCGGGTGGTCGACACGACGACGCTCACCACCTGGGAGCAGTTCGAGCGCTTCCACCGTGCCGCGTTCATCGAGCGCATCACCGCATTCGTCGAGCGGATCGGGTCCTGACCCACGCCATGGGCACGTGGTGGTGCGAGCTCGCATGGCTCGGCGGCGAAACACCGACGGAGCGAGTGCTCATCACCGTCGAGGGCGATCGCATCACCGCCGTCGAAGCAGGCGTCGATGCACCCGTCGGCGCGACCCGGCTCCGCGGGCTCACCCTGCCGGGGATCGCGAACGGCCACTCGCACTGCTTTCACCGCGCCCTGCGGGGCCGCACCCACGGCGGCAAAGGCACGTTCTGGACGTGGCGGGATCAGATGTACCGCGCCGCCGACGCGCTCGACCCGGACAGCTACCTCGAGTTGGCGACTGCCACGTTCGCCGAGATGGTGCTCGCCGGCTACACCGCAGTCGGCGAGTTCCATTACCTCCACCATGGCGCCAAGGGGCGTGCCTACCGCGAGCCGAACGAGATGGGCCGCCGGCTCGTCGCCGCGGCAAAGTATGCGGGCATACGGATCACACTGCTCGACACGTGCTACCTCCACGGCGGGCTCGGCGCCGACGGCTACGAGGCGCTGAACGAGACCCAGCGCCGCTTCGCCGATTCCGACGTCCACGCCTGGGCCAACCGCGTCGACGCGCTCCAGTCGCGGTGGGAGCATGACGCGCATGCGCGCGTCGGCGCCGCGATCCACAGCGTGCGATCGGTCGATCCGGCGCAGGCTGCGGTTGTTGCGTCGTATGCGGACCTCCTCTCGATCCCATTGCACGCACACGTGAGCGAGCAGCCGGCCGAGAACGAGGCCTGCCTGTCGGCACACGGGCGCACGCCGACCGCGCTCCTCGAGTCGGCCGGTGCCCTCGACGTCTCGGGCGGGTTCACCGCGGTGCACGCCACACACGTCACCGACGATGACATCCACGCCTACGGCCGCAGCCACGCCACGTGCTGCTTCTGCCCGACGACCGAGCGCGACCTCGCGGACGGCACGGGTCCAGCCCGCGCGCTCCGCCACTCGGGCGCGCGCCTGTCGATCGGCAGCGACTCGAACACGATCATCGATCCCTTCGAGGAGACGCGCGCCATCGAGCTCAACGAACGTATGCGTACGAACATCCGCGGGAACCTCGGGGTCGCCGCATTGGCGGCAGCTGCGACCACTGACGGGATGGCGTCGATCGGCTGGCCCGACAGCGGCCGCATCGAGGCGTCGTGCCTCGCGGATTTCGTGTCCGTCGACCTCGAGGACCGGAGCCTCGCAGGGATCGATGCGTCGCACGCGCTCGCGGCGACCGTGCACGCCGGGTCGGCCCGAGCCGTGCACAACGTGGTCGTCGCCGGCGTCACCGTCGTGCAGGACGGTGTCCATCTCCTGGTTCCCGACCATGCGCCACGTATGGGTCGTGCGGTCCGTACGCTGCTGTCATGACAGACACTCAGGCGGACCGGGAGGCACCGGATTCGGGGTTGACACCACTGCGGATCGTGATCGCCGATGACCACAAGGCCATCCGCTACGGGCTGCGGATCGCGTTCGAGGACGCCGGTGTTCAGGTCGTGGCGGAGGCAGGGGACGGCGAGGAGCTCATCGAAGCAGTGCTCGCGCACGAGCCCGACGTCGTGCTGACCGATGTGAGCATGCCCCGCTGCGGTGGCATCGAGGCAACCCGGCGCATCCGCGAGGTGCGGCCCCGCGCCCGAATCGTGATGCTGACCATGCACGACGACGCAGAATCGATTCGCGCCGCGCTCCTCGCTGGGGCGTGCGGCTTCCTCAGCAAGGACTGCTCATTCACCGAGGTCCTCGACACCGTACGCAAGGTCGCGGTCGGCGACACCGTGCTCAGCGCGAACGTCGCCCGGGAGATGCTGCAGTACCTCGCCAACACCGACGAGACCCGCCCCGAGCTGCTCAGCCCCCGCCAGCGCGAAGTGCTCGAGTGCGTGGCCAAGGGGATGAACCCGGCACAGATCGGGCGGACGTTCGGACTCAGCCCGAAGACCGTCAACAACCACCTCGCCGCCATCTACCGCCGCCTTGACGCGCAGAACCTCACGCAGGCCATGCTCCGGGCAGTTCGGCTGGGGATCATCAAGCTCGACTGAGCTGTTTGGCTCAGCGGGGCACGCACGGAGCTGTTTGGCTCGGGCGGGGCCTCCGCTCGTCAACGCTCGCTTTGGCCCCACCTCGACGCCGCTACGCCTTTGGCTTGTTCAGAAGCGGCTCGAGCGCCGGTCCGAGCTCAGCGACATCCCAGCGGTCGTGCTTGTCGACCTCGTCCGCGATCTTCCAGGACTGGAAGATGCCGACCCGGCCGCCCTGCACGTAGAACGTCTTGCCGGTGGCCGTGCAGTCCTCTGTGCCGAGCCAGGCCACGAGGGGGCTGATGTTGGCCGGATCCCACTCGTCGAACGCGGACGCGTCGGTGGGCTCGGCGATGCGCTCGCCCAGGCCGGGCGTAGCCAGCGTGAGGCGGGTGCGGGCCGCGGGCGCAATGGCGTTGCAGCGCACGCCGTACCGGATGAGCTCCTTGGCCGTGATCTCGGTGAACGTGGCAATCCCCGACTTCGCCGCGCCGTAGTTCGCCTGACCGGGGTTCGAGAACAGACCCGACGTCGACGACGTGTTGATGACCGAGGCCTTCACCGTCTTGCCTGCCTTGGTCTGCTCGCGCCAGTAGGAGGCCGCGAAACGGGTCGGCACGAAGTGGCCCTTCAGATGCACGTTGATGACCGCATCCCACTCCCCTTCCGTCATGTTGATCAGCACCCGGTCACGCAGGATGCCGGCATTGTTGACCAGGATGTGCAGGTCGCCGAAGGCCTCGATGGCCGAGTTGATCAATCGCTGACCGCCCTCCCAGTCGGCGACGTTGTCGGCATTTGCGATCGCCTCGCCCCCCATGGCGGTGATCTCGGCCACGACCTGCTCGGCCGGCGTGCGGTCGTCACCGCTGCCGTCGGCCGCGCCGCCGAGATCGTTCACGACCACCTTCGCTCCTTCCGAAGCGAACAGCAGCGCATGCTCGCGGCCGATGCCTCGCCCTGCGCCGGTGATGACGGCAACGCGTCCTTCGAGCTGTCCCATATGTGCTTCTCCCTGTTCGGTGTCTTGCCGGTGACGCTTCCACCGGTGTTCTGTGCACGGAGCATGCCGCGAACGGCGCTTCGCACACCAACGCGCACCCTCCTGGCGTCCCGCAGCCGCGCACCCAAGGTCGCCGGTCGCGGTCCGCCCGGTCGCGGACCGAGAAGCTCAGCCGAACTCGGCTCGGATCTCCTCGGTGTGCTGCCCGACGAGCGGTGCCGGCCGGCGCACATCGCTGGGCGTCTTGGAGAACAGCACTGGCGGCGGGATCTGCCGGTATGCGCCGGCGATCGGATGCTCGGCGGCCGGCAGCTCGGCGACGATCTCGTCGAGGCGCCCGATGCGCGTCACCGGGACATCGTTGGCCTGACACAGTGCCAGCCACTGGTCCGTCGTGCGCTCGAGCATGGCCTCGGCCAACGCTCCATAGGCGTAATCGGGGTTGTTGATGCGAGCCTGTCCGGTCGCCATTCGAGGGTCTTCCAACAACCGCCCCCGACCGACCTCACTGAGGACGATCTGCCAGTGCCGGTCGCTGTAGGGCAGCATGCTGATCCATCCATCGGCGGTCGGCTGGGGGCCGCGAGCCGGGCTCAGCACGCGCGGGTAGCCGGCCTTGGCCATCGGCGGGATCGTCGTTGCGCCGGCAGCGTGCTCGACGAGCACGAACGCACGCATCACGTCGAGCATCGGCACCTCGATGCGCTGCCCCTCCCCCGTCCGCTCCCGATGCACCAGCGCGGCGAGCACCGAATACACAATCGTAAGTCCACATATCTTATCGGCAATGATGGAGGGGACGACCCGCGGTTCACCGGTGACCTGCTCGATGGCGTCGGCAAGGCCCGACCCGGCCTGGATCACGTCGTCGTAGGCCGGGTCGTCGGCCTGGGGCGAATCCTCCCGGAAGCCCTTTGCCTCGCAGAAGATGATGTCGGGCTTCACCGCCCGCACGTCCTCGTAGCCGAGCCGAAGTCGCTTGAGCGGTCCGGGCCTCAGGTTCGTCACGACCATGTCCGACTCCGCGGCGATCCGCAGGAAGAGCGCACGGTCGTCATTGCTGCGAAGGTCGAGGCGCACGTTGCGCTTGTTCCGCAGGAGGTTCAGCGCGACACCGGACAGCTCGCGGTGCGGCCCGGCGCCCATCACCCGGTTCACATCACCACGATCGGCGTCGACCGAGATCACGTCGGCTCCGAGGTCGCCCAGTATCTGGGTCGCATACGGCCCCATGATCACCGAAGTGAGGTCGAGCACGCGGATTCCATCGAGAGGACCGGCCATCGGACTGACCATAGGTGGTCATAGGGAACGCGACGAGTTGAGCGCCACAGCCAACACGCCGTAGGTTTCTGGGGCTACGAGCCCGACGACCCCTGGAGAACCTCCGTGCCCGACAACCTCTTCGACCTCACCGGCAAGGTCGCCGTCATCACCGGTTCCACCAAGGGCATCGGCAAGGCCATTGCCTACCGCATGGCCCAGCATGGCGCGAAGGTCGTGGTGTCGAGTCGCAAGCCCGATGCGTGCGATGCCGTCACCGACGAGATCAACGCGGCGTTCCCCGGATCGGCTATCGCCATCCCGTGCAACATCGGCTACAAGGAACAACTGCAGGCGCTCGTCGACAAAACCCACGACGCGCTCGGACAGATCGACGCACTCGTCTGCAATGCCGCCATCAACCCCTATGCCGGCCCCATGGCCGGTATCCCCGATGAGGCGTTCGACAAGATCATGGGTTCGAACATCCGCTCGAACCACTGGCTGGCCACCATGGTCCTGCCGGAGATGAAGGAGCGCAAGGAGGGATCGGTCACGATCATCTCCTCGGTCGGCGGCATGCGCGGCAACGCCGTCATCGGCGCCTACGCCATCTCGAAGGCGGCCGACATGCAGATGGCCCGCAACATCGCGGTCGAGTACGGCCCGCACAACGTCCGGGCCAACACGATCTCGCCGGGGCTCATCCGCACCGACTTCGCCCGCTACCTGTGGGAGAGCCCCGAGATCCTGAAGAGCGCGACCTCCGGTGCACCGCTGCGGCGCATCGGTGAGGCCGACGAGATCGCCGGCGCGGCCGTGATGCTGGCATCGGCGGCGGGCGCGTTCCTCACCGGGCAGAACATCGTGATCGACGGCGGCGCCACGATCTGAGGTGTGCAGCACCAGCAGCAGCAGCCGGCCAACTTTGTGGCCGAATGCCGCTGTCAGCGGCGTTCGACCACAAAGTTCGCCCGTCCAGCAGATCTCTACACCGAGCACCGTCAGCACAGGGAGCGTCGCCATGCACCAGACCCACCGCTTGTCGTATGAGGGGGCTGTCGATGCCGATGGCCATATCCTCGAGCCGTCAGACCTCTGGGAGACGTACCTCGAGCCGAAGTACCGCGACCGGGCACTTCGCATCGTGAAGGACGAGCGCGGCCTCGACGAACTGCAGATCGACGGCTTCCGTTCGAAGATGGCACGCCGCGGCATGCCATCAACGCTGGCCGCCATGGGCCGGGCCGACCTGGCCGAGATGCAGAAGGACCCGGCCGTCACCTACGACAATCACGCCGCCGAGGGCGCACAGGACGCGAAGGCGAGGCTCAAGCTCCTCGACGCGGAGGGCATCGACGCAGCCGTGATCTACACGACGACCGGGTTGCTCTGGGAGGCGGAGCTCGAAGATGCTGATCTCTCGCAGGCCTATACGCGCGCCTACAACCGGTGGATCTGCGACTGGTGCGCCGACGGCGAGGGCCGCCTCATCCCGGCCGCGCACCTGTCGCTCGGCGATCCGGCAGCCGCGGCGAAAGAGCTGGAGCGGGCCGTCGGCCAGGGGGCGCGAGGTGGCTATGTCGCGCCGTTCAACCACCGCTCGATGCCGCTCGGCCATCCCGACCACGACGCCGTGTTCGCCGCGGCGCAGGACCTCGACGTCCCGCTCGCCATCCACCCCACATTCGAGCCGCAATGGACGAAAGGCACCCGCATGGGCGCTTGGGAGAACGTGCGCGAGCTTCGTCTCACGGCATCGGTGCAGGCGTCCGACGGGGTCCGTCACCAGTTCGGCACGCTGTTCGACTACGGCGTATTCGACCGCTTCCCGAAGCTCAAGATCCTCGTCCTCGAGTCCGGTGGCGGATGGATCGGCTACATGCTCGATCGGATGGACGCAGTCTTCGGCCACACCGCGATCGGCCGACGG
Source organism: Acidimicrobiia bacterium (assembly GCA_043739745.1). Lineage (GTDB taxonomy): Bacteria > Actinomycetota > Acidimicrobiia > Acidimicrobiales > JANYDT01 > JAYUDQ01. The sequence goes on from JAYUDQ010000501.1 coordinate 13,438, forward strand.
GTGCCGCTGAAGAACCCGCCGTCGCAGTACTTCCAGGAGCGGTGCTGGATCAGTTGCGATCCGGATGAGCGCACGATCCCGTCGCTGGCTGAACGCTTCGGTGTCGAGCGCTTCATGTGGGCGTCGGACTTCCCGCACGCCGATCACACCGCCGACTACATCCTCGACCTCGACCGCCTGATCGGGATGTTCCCTGAGGGGAGCCGTCGGGCCTTCGCCGGCGACAACTGCCGCGACCTGTTCAAGATCGACTCCGCCGCACGGGCCAACGTCGGCGCCGGCTTGAGCGCATGACCGCAGGAGTGTTGCCGCCGGCCCGCCGGCTGTGGGACGTGCTCGAGCCGATCGCAGCAAGCGTCTACTTCGCCCCGGAAGTGCATAGGGCGTACGAGGCTGTCGGCCACGGCGGACCGAGCCGGACGGTGGACGGAGTCGAGTACCCGAACGGGCTCGCGTACTTCACCAGCCGCGGCGCGTGTCTCGGTGACGGCGTCAGCGGCCACGTGATCGCTTCGGCATTCGGTGTGTTCAAACGGCCGATGGTCATCGACGCGGTCGACGCCGGTTGGCGGATCGCCGATGGTCCGACCATCGTGGCCGCCCGTGACGCCGGCATGGTCGCGTCGCTCACCCGTATCCTCGGAACGCCCAACTTGCCCGACGCGCCCGACGGGTTGGGCTGGGCGACCGGCGTGTTGAAGCGCATGGCCGACGCCGCGCCGTCCGAGGGCCGCGCGTTGTCGGCCGGGCTGCGGTCGCTCGGGTACCCCGGTAGCCCGATGGGCGACTTCTGGCGTGCCGGCGACATCGTGCGGGAGCACCGGGGTGACTGCCACATCGCGGCATGGATCGGGGCCGATCTCGATGCCACCGAGATCGGTCTGCTCACCGACCCTTGGCGGGGGCAGCCGTTGCGCGGCTGGGTCAGGTCCCGGGGCTGGACCGAGGGCGAGCTCGATGCCGCATGCGATCGCCTGCGCGGCCGCGGCCTCCTGGACGGCGACGCGCTCAGCGACGCGGGCCGAACGTTGCGGGAGTCGATCGAGTCGCACACCGATGCCATGCAGCGTCGCGTGATCGATGCACTTGGCGACGACCACGAGCGGTTCTTCGCGCTGTTGGACGGCTGGTCCAAGAAGGTCATCGACGCTCGGGCCTACCCCGCACGCGTCGCGTGGCCCTCTGCCTGACAAACCGCCGCGAGTCATCTTGCCCCGCCATTCGGCCCGATGAGCCCGCAGATCTCGCCGGAGAGCTCCGATGCGAGTGCCGTGCGCCGCAAAAGCCCGGCTTAGGACCCGGAACTCAACGCCGACGTTGGCGTCGTAGGCGGCGTCGGTGAGGTGGCTTTACCGGTCCTATACCGAGGTGTCGTCAGCTGTTCCCACCCTACGAAGAAGGATGTGAATTCCGATGCGCACTGATTCGAACCACAGGCAGTCCGGTAGTTCGGCAACGCGAAAGAGGATCGCCGGCCCGGTGGCCGTGGCTTTTCTTGCAGCGGCGGTAGCATTGGCCCTGGGGGTCGGCCCGGCACACGCGGTGACGCGCACTGCAAAGAAGACGCCGAAGACGACCGCGAAGCCGAAGATCCCGTTGCCGGGCACGCCCTGCGTGGAACGTGGCGTCAACTTCCCGGGCACGGCGCTCGACTGCGTGAACGTGCCGGCTCGGGGCCTGCAGTGGCGGGTTCGTGGAACGGTGCGCAACCCGTTCCGCCCGGGAGAGGCGGTGGAGGTCTACTCGATCGAGAGCAGCCGGTATCGGGTGTCGCTCACCGATTGGGACTCCGACATCACCGAGGAGTCCAGGGCTCGGGGAGTGGATCTGGCAGTCCCGGGGGTCGCGTTCCTGGCCTACCGGGTCAGTTCGACACTGCTTGTGAGCGGTGGACCGAAGGCTGCCAACCGTGCAAGCGAGGCGACTGCGCCGTTCGCATACGTGATCGGCCCGAGCGTGCGCGAGAACTCCTCGCTGTCGCTTTCACAGGTGCCACGGGAGAACGCGCAGGCCGATCTTCCGGCGTGTCGCAACGGCGGCATACAGGACGGCTTCGCTGGTCCGGTCGGGAAGGACCGGCTCGAGACGTTACAGCCAGGCGAGACGGGATGGAACGGGTTCTGCAAGGAGGTTCCGACCGAACAGTCGCCCAACGTGGTCGTCGAGCTCAACGCGTTCAACGCACCCGGCGGGCCGAACGCGAAAACCGCGGTGTCGTTCTACTTCACCGGCATTCCACGGTGAGCAACGAGCTGCGTGCGTCCTCGATGTACGCGTACGTGCAAGACGTCGCAGGCGATTGGGACAGCTACCGGCAGGTGGCCGAGGCCATGGGCGACTCGCCGCCTGATCGGATGGTGATCCGCTTGGCGGGGACGACGACTGCCGGGTTCCGCATCATCGAGGTGTGGGAATCGCGCGATGCCTGGGAGGTGTTCCGCCACGAGCGCCTGCGCCCCGCGATGTGCACCATCGGCGGCGACGAGTCGAGCATCTCGCCGGTGTTCGAGGGGATGGCTGTGCGTCATGCCATCTTCAACCCGGCGAGCTTCCGAGCTCCCGCGCCGCCCCGATGACCTCGTGAAAGGGCAACTGGCTTCCAGTCGACCATGCCGCATGGAACTCGTCGTGAGGCAATGACTCCTGGAGGATGGCCATGGTCCGGTCATGGAGGCCCCGTTCGAACGGCTTCATCGTTGCGCCGATCTCCGCCAGCAACGACGCCGCCCCGGCCAGCACGAGGGTTGCCCGCTCCACATGACCCACGCGGGCGGCCACGGCTGCGAGGCCGAGCAGGCACCAGATCACATCTTCTTTGTCGCCCACCTCGAGACTCAGCGTCAGGCTTTCCTGTAGGAGCCGCGCACCGGCCGGTGCATTTCCAGATTCGAGCGTCGCCGCACCGAGATTGAACAGCGACCGTGCCACGTTCGCGAGGTCCCCCGCAGCTCGCAACAGATCGAGGCTCTCCTCGAACAACGGAATCGCAAGGTCGTAGTGGCCCATCGTCAGCGCGACGTCGCCACGGTTGTTGAGCGCCATGGCACGCAGGCGGTTATCGGGTACGTCGCGGGACAACGCCACGCTCTCATCCAAGGCGACGATGGCATGATCCAGCTCGCCTCGGCCGAGCAGTATGGCGCCGATGTTGCTGAGCGAACGGACCACACCGAGCGGGTCGTGCGCCACCCGGTACAGCCGGAGTCCGCTCTCGGCCAGCGCGTGTGCGCCCGAGTAATCGCCTTGTATGACCGCGACGGCCGAGGCCATCCGGAAGCCCTTCGCGGCCATGGCCGCGCTCGCGACGTCGCCAGCACGAGTGAGCGCTCCCTCCAAGGCGCGCCTGCCCTCATCGAGATGCCCGCGGACGTACCAGAATCGTCCGAGCGAGGTTGCGAGCTCGAGCTCCAACCCGCCTCGGGCGTAGTCGCGGCACCACTGCAGCACGACCCGCAGATTGTCATGTTCGGCCTCCAATGCCTCCAACCACTCCACCTGGTCGGGGCCGGCGAGTTCGGGCTCCGCCTGCGCCGCGAGGCGGATCAGGTACTCGGCCATGCGCTCGAACTCGACGTCGTTGTTGCCTTCGGCGTGGAGGCATTCCAGCGCGTACTCGCGGACCGTCTCGAGCATCGTGTACCGAGGTGCGGCCACCACCTGGGTGCGTCGTACGAGGCTGTTGTCGAGTAGCACCGTGAGACTGTCAAGGACATCCGCAGGGCCACACATGTGCTCGGCGGCCGCGAAGGTGCAGCCCCCGGTGAACAGCGCCAGCCGTTGCAGGGCTAGCTGCTGCGTGGGCTTGAGCAAGCCGTAACTCCAGTCGATGGTCGCTCGTACGGTGCGCTGGCGGGCAGGTAGATCCCAAGCCCCGTCGGAAAGAAGCGGGAGGCGGTGCTCCAGGCGTTGCAACAGCGCTTGAGGGCTCAGCAGCACCACCCGCGGCGCAGCGAGCTCGATCGCCAGCGGCACACCTTCCAGTCGCGTGCAGATGCGCGCGATGGCAGACATGTTGTCGGCGTTCACTGCAAAGTTCGTGTCCACGGATCTGACCCGCTCAACGAGAAGGGCCACCGCCGCGACGCTGCCGAACACTTCGAGCTCTGCCTCGTCTGCGAGGGCGGGAACCCGCAACGGGGGCACCGAATACACCTGCTCGCCGTTGAGACGCAAACGTGCCCGACTCGTGACGAGGACGCTGAGCGTCGCGGCGGCGCGCAGGAGTGCAGCCACGTCTGCGCCGGCCTCGACTAGCTGCTCCATGTTGTCCAACACCAGCAGCACCCGCCGCGCGCCGAGCGCTCGCGCGATCGATTCGGTCAGCGAGATGCCCGCTTCACGCGCCAGGGGCCGCAGGCGTTCGACCGCGTCAGCGATCGCAGGCGTGACGAGGGCCGGATCGCTCAGTGCCGAGAGGTCTACGAATACCGTCCCTCCTTCGAAGACGACGTCGAGCTCGTGGGCTACCGCGATGGCCAGGCGGGTCTTGCCGATCCCGCCCGGACCTGTCACCGTCACGAGCCGGGTTCCCTTTGCTGTGAGCAGCGTGGCCAGGTCACGCAGCTCACCATCCCTTCCGATCAGCTCGGTGGGCGGAGCCGGGAGTGCCGTGCGCGCCCCAACCGCCTGCAGAACCGCAAGGGAGTCGAGCGATGCGTCCTGGTCGAGGATGGCGTGGTGGAGCGTCTGCAGCTCGTGACCTGGTGCAAGGCCCAACTCGTCACGCAGCAAACGCCGGACTTCGTCGTACACCGCCAACGCTTCGGCCTGGCGACCCAGACGGTACAGGGTCGCCATCAGCAGTCCCTGGAGGCGCTCCCGGAGTGGATGTGCTTCCACCGCCGCTTGGAGCTGTCCTACGATCTCGCCCTGCCGGTTGAGCGCGAGGTCTGCGCTGGCGCGCTCCTCCATAGCGGTGAGTCGCATCTCCTCGAATCGTTCCGCCGCCGGGCGAGCGAACGACTCGTATGCGAAATCGGCCAGTACCGGGCCACGCCACAGCCCGAGCGCTTCTCCCAGCAGTGCGGAGGCAAGCGTGGCGTCGCCCGACTGCCGGGCCCGGCAACCGTCCAGATACAGCCGCTCGAATCCGCTCGCGTCGGTCGTGACCACCTCCGAACGCAATGCGTACCCCGAGGCGCACGTCTCGACTGCACGGTCGCCCAGACTCCGGCGGAGATGAGAGACATAGATGTGCAGGAGCTTCCGAGCAGAACGCGGTGCCTCGCCCGACCACAGGGCGTCGACCAGTGCATCGGACGACACCTCGCGGTCCGATGACAACGCCAGCAATGCCAGCAAGGCGCGCTCCTTGTACGGGCCAATCTTGACCTCGGCAGCCGCCCCATTCCTGCCCACCAGTACACGCAAGGGTCCCAGGATCTCGATCTTCAGATCACCGGGGAGGCGGTTGTCCACGATCCAAAGGTATGCGCTCTCTTCGAGACGGGCGGTCCCGTCAAGTGGCATGTCCGACTCAGTGCACCCGCCGCGTGAAGCCGGCCCAGTAGGGCTCACGCAGCTCCGTCTTCAGGATCTTCCCCGATGGGTTGCGCGGCAACGTGTCGCGGAACTCCACCGACTTCGGGCATTTGTACGCGGCAAGACGTTCCTTCGCGTAGGCGATGAGCTGCGGGCCCGTGACGTCAGCGCCGCGCTCGGGTACGACGATGGCCAGGACCCGTTCGCCCCATCGGTCGTCGGGCACCCCGATGACCGCGACGTCGGCGATGTCCGGGTGCGAATGCAGCGCGTTCTCCACCTCCGCCGGGTAGATGTTCTCGCCGCCCGAGATGATCATGTCCTTGATGCGGTCGTGGAGGAACAGGTATCCCTCGGCATCGAAGTACCCCGCGTCGCCGGTGCGGAACCAGCCTTCCGGCGAGATCGCGCGCGCGGTCTCTTCCGGTAGTCGCCAGTAGCCCTTCGTCACGGTTTTCGCTCGCACCCAGACCTCACCCACGTCACCGACACCCCGGTCGATGCCGGTTTCGGGGTCGACGACACGTAGCTCTACCCATGATGCCGGTCGGCCGACCGAGCGCAGCAGGTGCGAGCGTGGGCCGTTCGGGTCGTGCTCGGCCGGCGTGAGCCCGGCGATCTCTCCGCATGTCTCCGTCAGCCCGTACGACTGATGGAACACGTTGCCCATCTTCTGGATCGCCTTCACGAGCACCTCGTCGGTGATCGGCGACCCGCCATAGGCAATCACGCGCATCGACGAGAAGTCGGTCGCCTCGATGGCCGGGTCGGCCAGGCACAGCTGGATGACGGCCGGCACCATGAGTGCGTTGGTGATGGCGAACCGGTCGACGGCGGCGAGTATGCGGCTCGGGGCGACCTCGCGCAGCATCACGCCGACGGACTGGTTGTACATGCCGACGAGGGCCCAACCACTGCCGGAGAGGTGGAACAGCGGCATCGTGACGAGGTTCACCGAATCGTCGTCGAAGCCCCACGAGTTCGACGCGTTTGCAAGAAGGACGCCCAGGCTGGCGTTGGTGGTCATCGCCCCCTTCGGCAGGCCGGTCGTTCCCGACGTGTACAGCTGGAAGGCGACATCGTCAGCCGTCGCCGGGGTGTGCGGATCAGTCGCTTCGCAACCGTTCAGCCATGACTCGAAGGGCTCGAAGTCGCCGTCGTCGGCCAGCTGCAGGATCGTCGTGAGGCCTTGTGCCCGCAGTGTTCCTTCACCAATCCCACGGATCGTCGATGCGAACTCACTGCCGACGACGAGGACCTTCGCCTCGGCATTGGCCAGGATGTACGCCACCTCGGGCGGGGCGAGTCGCCAATTGACGGCGACCGTGACGGCGTTGCACTTTGCCGCGCCGAACAGCAGGTCGAAGAACTGCGGCGTGTTCTTGTCGAGATAGGCGACCCGGTCCTGCGGACCGACACCGGCGGCGAGCAGTCCCTGTGCGGCGCGGTTCGAACGCTCATCGAGATCGGCGTAGGTGATGGCACGAAAGTCACCCGGCGACTCTTCGACATGCAGGGCGACGCGGTCGGGTCGGTCGCGGGCCGCGTCACGGAGGATGTCGGCGAGCGTCCAAATGTCGGGCTCCTGGTTCACGCGCCCTCCGAGAGGAACGTCTCGACCAGGTCGCAGAACTGCGTGACCACCGGACCGTCGGGATCGAGCGGGAGCAGCGTGTGGTTGTTCAGTCCTTGGAAGATCACGAGTAGCAGCGTCGCGGTCGACTCGGCGTCACCTCTGCGGATACGTCCGGCGGCCATGCCGAGGCGGACGAAGCGGCGGATGTAGTCCTCGGCGTAGTGCTCGTGGTAGCGCCAGATCTGGCGCATGCGGGAACTGTCCGGCAGCGATGCGAGCCCGAGCCGGTAGACCGGTGCGTTCTCGCGGAAGTTGGTGAGCATCACCGCGACGGCTTCGTGGAGGACGCTACGGAGGCCGTCGTCGAGCAGACGCTCGATGCTCATCGCCGGCTCGACCCGGGCGTTGAAGTCCTGCACCACCGACTCGAGTGCGGCGGAGAGCGCATCCTCCTTGGTGGAGAAGTACGCATAGAACGTGGCCGTGGCCATGCCCGCCTTTTCGGCCACGCTCTCGCCGCTGAAGTTGCCTGTCGCCACGATCACGTCGCACGCGGCCGCGACGAGCGCGTCGTAGGTCTGCCCTGCCTTGCGACCGATCGGACGGAGGGACTTGGGCGCGAGGATCGGCTTTGGCGCCTTTGCCTTCTTCATCGCGACCTTGATGCTGGCGGCCTTCCGTGGGACGGCCTTCCCGGTGGCCCGCTTCGCCGTCAACTCAGACCGACTTGGACGCCTCGGCCAGAGTGCGGGCCATCGGTGCTGGATCCCAGTACTCGGTCCAGGTGTGGATCTTGCCGCCCTTGAGCTGTACGAAGACGCCAGCCTCCAAGCCGGTCTCCAGGCCGAGGACCCGGGACGAGCGGCCTTTCATGGGGCAGTTGAGTACGAATGCGAGGCGGGCGTCGGTGGCCAGGTCGCCGTCCACGAAGCAGTTGGTGACCGACGCCGGGGTGAAGTCGAATCGGCGCAGGATCACGTCGAGGTGCTCGATGAGTCCGGCCGGTCCTTCGGTGGTTCCGTAGGGGTCGGTGATGGTGACGTCGGGGGTCACCTCGTTGCCCGCGAGCTGCGGGTCGCGATCTGACCATGCAGAGAGGAAGCGGCGGATGACGGGCGGGGTGTCGGACATATCGCAGGATCGTAGAACGTCTCCGACTTTCGTGCTGGAAATCCGACGGCAGGTCTTGTTCGGTTCGGCTTCGGAACCGGCACGAAGCTAGGGTGCCGAGGCAGCCTGCGGGGGACGCAGGGCTTTCGAGGAGGTTCCCATGGTCGAGTACGACGCGAGTCACGTCAAGGTGTTCGAGGCGATGATCAAGGCCATCGAAGGCAACGACGTCGACGCTGTTCGGACTGGGTTCAGCGACCAGGCCGTCATCTGGCACAACACCACGCAGATCGAGCAGAACCGTGACGAGATCGTCGCGGTCGTACAGGGTCTCCATGCCAACTTCACCGACGTCGTCTACGACATCGTCAAGGTGCTGGCCACGACCGAAGGCGCCGTCGGTCAGATAGTCCTACGGGCCACCGCCGCCGACGGCGAGCGCATCGCCATGCATGCGGCGATGCTGATGACGATCGACGACTCGGGCCGCGTGACTCGGGCGGACGAGTACCTGGACAGCGCCGAGTCGGTGCGGCGGAAGGCCGACATCTGATGCGCAACATCCCCTCGCCGATCGAGATCGGCCTCGTCCAGGCCTTCGGCAGCACCCCCAAGCACGGCCCGGCGTACGTGCGCGACTTCGCGCAGGCGGCCGAGGCGCTGGGCTTCCATTCGATCTGGGCGCCCGAGCACATCGTGCTCTTCGAGGAGTACGACTCCATCTACCCGTACCCTCCCGAGCCCGGATCGTCGGCGCGGCCGAAGTTGCCGGTCGGCCGGCAGGCCGGTCTGTACGACCCGATGATGACCTGCCAGGCGGTCGCCATGCACACGACCACACTGCGGGTCGGCACGGCCGTCGCACTGCTTCCACTGCGCCACCCGCTGCTGTGGGCCCGCGAGATCAACACCGTCGACCACTTCTCCGGCGGCCGCCTCGATTTCGGCATCGGCCTCGGCTGGTTGGAGGAGGAGTTCACTGCCCTGAACGTGCCGTTCGCCGAACGAGGGCGCATCACCGACGAGTACCTCGGCGCGCTCCACGCACTGTGGACGCAGGACGAGAGCACCTTCGTCGGGGAGTACGTGAACTTCGACAAGGCGCTCAGCTTCCCGAAGCCCGTACAGACGCCTGGCCCGCCTATCTACATCGGCGGCGAGAGCAAGGCCGCGCTCCGACGCGTGGCCCGTTTCGGCGACGGCTGGTACGGATGGAACATGACGCCCGCGCAGTTCGAGACGGGTCTCATACAGCTCGACGACGCCCTGGCCCAGCACGCGTTCGTCGATGGCCGAACCCGTACGCGCGCAGATGTGTTCCTCCAGGTCGGGCTCCGCTTCCCGGGCTCGCTCGACGACCTCGCGACGCTCGTCGAGGCCTACACCGCGCTCGGTGCGCAGAGGGTTGTCGCTTCACTCGTCGTGCCGAGCGCTCAGTTCGAGACACGCCTTCGCGAGATCGCGGATGCGCTCGGCATCACCCCCGACGGGACGCCAGCGTGAGCGGCCAGTTCCACCGGTCCGACAGCGGTGCGCTACGGATCTGGTCCGACGCGCAGAAGGCCGACTTCCTGGCCAGGGGCTGGTGGAGCGAGGCCACGTTCGACTCGATGCTGCGCAGCCACGTCGCCGATCATCCCGACCGCGTCATCCACGTCGATCCGCCGAATCGGGCGGCGTTCTTCCACGGCGAACCGATGCGCCTGACCTGGCGAGAGATCGACGCGAAGGTCGACCTGCTGGCCGCACACCTGCTGGCCGTCGGCGTTGGCCCGGGCGACGTCGTCGGGATCCAACTGCCGAACGTGCACGAGTTGGCGGTGTCGTACCTGGCAATGGCTCGGCTCGGCGCAATTGCGTCACCCTTCCCGGTCCAGTACCGCGAACACGAGCTGACCACGCTCGGCAACGTCGCCGGTCTCAAGGCATTCGTGACGGCGACGACCATTGCCGGGCGGGCCAACGCGGCCGCCGTCGAGGCGCTGCGCACGTCCGGAGCGGTTCCGAGCCTCGCCGTCGTGCTCGCCTACGGCAACGACGTCCCCGCGGGGATCGTGGCCCTCGATCACGATGCGCGGCCCGACCCGGCCGCGCTCGCGGCACATGTCGAGCGCCATCGCGCCGACCCGGCCGATTGCGTCACGCTGTGCTGGACATCGGGCACCGAGAGCACACCGAAGGGCGTTCCTCGGGCATCAGGTGACTGGCTGAACGGGTTCTGGACGACCATCGACGCGCCCACGCTCACCGAGACGGACGTCATCCTCAACCCGTTCCCGATGGTCAACATGGGCGGCATCGCCGGCATGTTCGGGCCGTGGCTCGTCACCGGGTGCCGGCTCGTGCAGCACCAGCCGTTCGACCTCGGCCTCTTCATCGACCAGATCGAGACCGAGCGGGTCACCTACTCCGTGGCGCCGCCGACGGTGCTCACGATGATGCTGAAGAACGACACACTGCTCGCCGGGCGCGACATCTCGTCATTGCGCTTCCTGGCCTCAGGCAGTGCGCCGCTGACGTCGTGGATGATCAACGGCTGGGAGCGCGACCGCGGCGTCGAGGTCATCAACTTCTTCGGCTCGAACGAGGGTCTGTGCCTCGTCGGCGACGCAGACAGCGTGCCCAACCCCGACGACCGCGCCGTCTACTTCCCCCGCTTCGGCGCTTCGGGTATGACGTTCCGGGCACGGCACGCGAAGTGGACGAAGGTCCGCATCGTGCACCTCGAGACGGGCGAGGACATCACCGAGCCGGGCATCCCGGGCGAGCTCCGGCTCTCCGGACCGACGGTCTTCCCCGGCTACTGGGGTGGCGTCGGCGAGCCCTTCGACGAGCAGGGCTACTACCGCAGCGGCGATGTGTTCGAGCTGGCCGGCGACCGGTTGCAATACGTTCGCTACGTCGACCGGGCCAAGGACCTCATCATCCGCGGCGGGATGAACATCGCCCCAGCCGAGATCGAGGGCGTACTCGCGTCCCACCCGCTCGTGGCCGAATCGGTCGCGGTGGCGTGGCCGGACGAACTGCTCGGCGAGCGGGTCTGCGTCTTCGTCGCCCTGCGGGCCGGCATCGATCCGACGGCGCTGACGCTGTCCGACGTGACCGATCATTTCGCCGCGGAACGGGTGGCGAAGTTCAAGTGGCCGGAGCGGCTCGAGATCATCGACGTGCTGCCTCGCAACCCGGTGGGCAAGGTGCTCAAGCGCGAGCTGCGGGACCGGATCGCCAACTGATCGAAAACGGGCTCAGCCGTTGCGGGTGAGCGCAACCACCGGGATGACGCGGATGCCGGCCGTCTTCGCCGCGTACTCGCCGAAGCCGGGCATGCGCTCGACCTGCTTCGCGAAGATGTCGTCGCGATCGGAGCCGTGAAGTTCGGTCGCCGTTGCGGCGTAGGTCTCGGCACCGAACTCGACCGTCAGCTCAGGGTTGGCGACAAGGTTGTGGTACCAGTCCGGGTTGGTCGGGGCGCCGGCTTTCGAGGCGAAGATGGCGATGCGGTCGCCATCGGGGAAGCACACGAGCGGTGTCGTGCGCTGCTGCCCGCTTTTGGCGCCGGTGGTGGTGATCAGCACCATGGGCGCGCCGGCGAACTGCCCGCCGACCACGCCGGCATTGGCGCGGAACTCCTCGATGATGCCCTTGTTCCACTCGTTGATGTCTGCCATGGCCGGCTCCGCTCTCCGTGGGGAAAGTTCAGGGTTCGCACTCGTGAACCCGTGCCACCCTTTCATAGGCCGACGGCACTGCGCTGCGCCTCAATGCCGGAATCGGACGCCACCGTCGCCGCCGGGCATCGCCGTCCCCTGGACGACCCGGAAGGGCGCGGTGACCGACGGGTCTCCGTCGACCACCAGTACCCGCTCACCCGGTCGATCATTGGGAAGGACGAGCACTTGGATGCGGAACATGCCGTCGCCACCGACCACCGCGCGGACCACGCCCAGGCCGGGTTGCCAGCGCAGGACGAGTGCCGCACCCGGCGCGAATCCGGTCCCGACGGCCGCCGTCACCGATCCGGGGGAACCGATCGGGGGATCCAGCACCAGTGTCTTCGGGGGTGCTGTCGTGGTCGTGGTCGTGGTCGTGCGGGTCGTGGTCGCCACCGCGGTGGTTGGCGGGATCGTCGGTGGTCTCGTGGTGGTCGTGCGGGTGGTGGGTGTGCGGGTGGTGGTCGTGCGGGGCACTCTGGTCGTGCTCGGCGCCCGAGTGGTCACGGTCTGGGTCGTCGTCGGCGCTGGGACGGTCGTCGGAGGCGTGGTGCTCGTCGTCGTCGTCGTCGTGGAGGTCGTGGAGGTCGTGGACGTCGTGGTCGAGGTGGTGGTGGTCGAGGTGGTGGTGGATGTCGTCGTGGTCGAGGTCGTCGTGGTCGAGGTGGTGGTCGTCGGCGGTATGCACGACACGGCCACGAACGTGGTGCTGACGTTGAAGGGGTTGGCCAGGATGGTGATGATGTTCGGGTTGAGCGTGCCGATCACGGCGTTCGGATTGATCGTCACTGCCGCACGGCGAAAGTTGATGACCGGCGGCGGCGGCTCGGTCCCGACCACGCGCACTGTGTACGTGGCGCCGGGGGCCAAGCCCGCTGGTGCCCAGCGAGGGAAGGACGTGCTGCCCCCGTCGAATCCGCCGGTCCCGTTCTGCATGAAGACATCGTCGGGTCCGCTGACGACGCCGGCCGGTCCGCTGAGGGTGGCCTTCACCGTGTAACCGGGCGGAAAGCCGACGACGTCGATGTGCAGGCCGGGAGTCGACGGACCTGTACCGCCGTCCGGCGGGTAGCAGCCGTAGCTCGCCTTGACGGCGGGTGCGTAGAAGCCGGCGCTGACGACGGCACCGATCTGCGCCCTCGAGCAGATCGGGCCACCGCCCGGGCACCGTGTGAGGCCGACGGAATAGGCGCCGCCCGGTCCACCCGGGAGTGTGAGGTTGGCAATGACGTTCCCCTGCCCGTTCGCGACCACGTTGCCAGCGACCTGTGACGCGCCGGCGCCTGGA
>JAYUDQ010000502.1:0-4548 GCA_043739745.1 Acidimicrobiia bacterium
GGAGGAGTGCAGCGCGCATCGTCCTGTTCTACCCGCCCTCGACAGCATTGTGTCGCTGACTTCTCTGGGGCGTCTCAGGGGTTGTCAAGCGACCAGGCCAGCACGTACGGCATGCCGACATAGGCGGCGGCGGTCGCCTCCGGCCGCAGATGCCCGGCCAGGTTCGCCATCGGTCCCTCGCCCGGTGTGAGGACATGTTCGACACACCTATGGACGACCAGACCCGCAGCTGCGAACGCCTCCAGGTAGTCGCTGACCTGGTGGACGTAGTTGCGGACGAATCGTGTCCGGCCGTCCCGCTCGTCGTTGAACAGCGCCTGCCCGCTGAGGATGACGGCCATCGGATGCATGTCGGTCAGCACGATGCGCCCGCCCCGCCGGGTCAGCCCGGCCAGCGCGGCGATGGGTTCGCTCAGCGACTCGAAGTGGGTGAGGGCGAGCGCGCATACGACAAGGTCGAACGACGCGTCGGCGAGCGTCGGGCCGGGTATACGGAGGTCGGCTTCGATGAAGGAGGCACCGGGGACCTTCATCCGGGCCAGTTCGAGCATGTGGGGGCTCTGGTCGATGCCCGTCACCTCGTGGCCGAGCTGCTGCAGAAGGCGGGCGTGGCGGCCCGTTCCGGTGCACGCGTCGAGCGCGGTACCCAGGCCGACGTCGGTGATGAGCGAGCGCAGTATCCGCTCCTCGACCGTCAGGAGCGGGTTCTCGGCTTCGTCGTAGCTGGCCGACCATCGCTCGTAGCCCTCCGCAATGTCGGCCTCGCTGAGCTCGACGGTGACGGCCTCGACCGGGTCATCGGCCGGGTTGCGGCCTGGGTCATCGACGCCATCGGGCGAGGCAGCGTCGAGTGCCGCCAGCGTGTGGCGCATGCCGTCGAGACGGCGCTCCGCCATGGTCGGGTCGCCGCCGAACAGATGCCGAGCGAGGGCGAGTCCTTCGATGGCGAGAAGTAGTTCGCCGACGCGCACGCGGTGGGCCATGCGCGCACGGTACCGCCCAGCGATCCCACGGCCGTAGATTTGGGCGTGCCCGTTTCCCCGGTCCGCATCTGCCCGTCGATCCTCTCGGCCGACTTCGCCGCCCTGGCCGTTGCCATCGATGCCGTCACCCCCCAGACCGACTGGCTCCATGTCGATGTGATGGACGGCCACTTCGTACCGAACATCACGATCGGCGCGCCGGTCGTGAAATCGATACGCGCGCATACCCCGCTCTACCTCGACTGCCACCTCATGATCACCGACCCGAAGCAGTACCTGCCCGACTTCGCCAAGGCCGGCGCCAGCAGTTGCTCGGTGCATGTCGAGCTCGGACATACCCGCGAGCTGATCGCGCAGTGCGCCGATCTCGGCATCGCCTGCGGACTCGTGGCCAACCCCGATACACCGTTCGAGTCGATCGCCCCGTTCCTGGCCGAAGTACACGTCGTGCTGCTCATGACGGTGTTCCCGGGCTTCGGTGGCCAGCGCTTCATTGCCGACGTGATGCCGAAGATGGCGGCCACTGCGGCGGAGATCGAACTGCTCGGCGCCTCGACCGTGATCCAGGTCGATGGTGGGATCGACCTCACGACCGGTCCGATCGCCGCGCGGGCCGGGGCTCGGGCGTTCGTGGCCGGGAATGCCATCTTCGGCCAACCCGATCCGCTCGCTGCGGCTGCGGCATTGCGGTCCGCCATCGAGACCGAGCTCGTCGGAGCAGCGTGATGGAACTGCATGCGAAGGTGCTGACCGTCTCCGACGGGGTCTTCCACGGCGTTCGCGAGGACCGCTCCGGCGTTGCGCTGGAAGCGCAACTCGTGGCCGCGGGCTGGACCGTCGACGAGCGACTCGTGGTAGCCGACGGCGTCGAATCCGTAGCAGCGGCCGTGAAGTCGCTCGCCGACGGGTTCATCGGTCTCGTCGTCACCACCGGAGGCACGGGCTTCGGGCCACGCGACCTCACACCCGAGGGCACCCGATCGGTGCTCGAACGCGAGGCACCCGGGTTGGCGGAAGCAACCCGCAACGTGAACCCCGCGCCCGGACGGCTCAGTCGGGGAGTCGCCGGCACGCGCGGGATGGCCGTGATCCTCAATACGCCCGGTTCACCCAAGGGCTGCGTCGAGTGCCTCGGTGCCGTGCTCGACGTCATCCCCCACGCGCTCAGCCTCATGACGGGCGAAACCACCATCCACTGAACCCAATTGCGTACGGGCCCCGCCTCCGCTGCGCTTCGGCACCCGCACGCGGTGCGCCTCGGTGGGCGCTCATGGCTTCACTCCTCGCATGCTCGTCGTTCTCGCATTCGGCCACGGCGCCTGACGGTTGGCGGTTGGGGGTGCGTGCCCCCGCCTCCGCTGCGCTTCGGCACCCGCACGCGGTGCGCCTCGGTGGGCGCACGCGGGCGAGGTCGCCGGTCGGGCACGCGTGACTTCACCGGGCAGGATGTCGGTGTGGACACACGATTCCTGGGTGAGGTGCTGGTCACCCTGACCGTGATCATGGACCCACCCGGCGCGGTCCCCGTCTTCCTCGCCGTGACCGCCGGACTATCCATCAAGGAGCGTCGCAAGGCCGCCTTCGTCGCCGTAGTCACCGCATTCGCCGTCATCACGCTCTTCGCCGTCGGAGGGCGTCAGGTCCTGCGCTACCTGCACGTGTCCGTCCCGGCGCTGCAGGCCAGCGGAGGCTTGCTCCTGCTGCTGGTCGCACTCCAGCTTCTGCAAGGGCACTCGACGGAGGAGGCCGCTCCCGAGCAGCGCACCAGCATCGGCATGGTCCCCCTCGGTACGCCGCTGCTTGCCGGCCCAGGGGCAATCGTCGCGACGATCTTGTTCGTCCAGCGGGCCAACGACGGGGCCCACTGGATGGCACTGCTCCTCGGTATCATAGGCGTACATATCATCCTGTACCTCGCCCTGCGGTTCTCGGAGGTCGTTCGCCGGGTGATCCGTGACGCCGGGATCCTGCTCGTCACACGAGTCGCGGGAATGCTTCTTGCGGCGATAGCCGTGCAGATGATCGCCGATGCAATCAGGGCCTTCGTCAAAGCGGGCTGAACGCATCTCGACTGTGGTGGCGACTCGCCTGATTGCTACGGTCCACGCCGCCGGCCGAGTGGCCGGAGACGACCCGGAAGGACCCTGCCATGCCCGCCGAAGCCTGGATCATCGACGCTGTCCGCTCGCCACGCGGAAAGGGCAAGGACAGCGGCGCACTCCACAACGTCCACCCGCAACGCATCCTGGCCCAGGTGTTGAATGCACTTCGCGACCGCGTCGGCTTCGACACGGCCGAGGTCGACGACGTGATCATGGGCTGCGGTTCCGGTGCCGGTGACCACGCCATGGACATCGCTCGCATGGCCGCGCTCGACGCGGGATGGTCACTCGATGCACCCGGCGTCACGCTCAACCGATTCTGCGGTTCCGGCCAGCAAGCCGTCAACTTCGCCGCAATGGGCGTTCTCTCCGGCCACCAGGACCTCGTCGTCGGCGGTGGCGTCGAGTCGATGTCCCGGCCCACGTCGTTGCATGTGGACGGCTTCAGTGCCAACAACCCGCACCTCTTCGACCAGTTCCCGATGGTCTCGCAGGGCATCTCCGCCGACCTCATCGCCACCGTCGAGGGATTCGGCCGTGAGGAGTGCGACGCCCTCGCGGTCGAGAGCCAGGCCCGCGCCGCTGTGGCCATCGCCGAGGGTCGCTTCGAGCGGAGCCTCGTACCGATCTTCCACGACGACGGCACGCTCGCGCTGGCCAAGGACGAGCACCCCCGCCCCGGGACCTCGCTGGCGGACCTGGCCAAGCTGACCGCCAGCTTCGAAGCAATGGGCGCGCACACGCCGACAGGCAAGACGCTCACGATCGACCAGACCGCGCTCCTCACCTATCCCGACTTCGACCACATCACGCACGTGCACCACGGTGGCAATTCGTCAGGCGTCGTCGATGGGGCGGCTGCCGTACTCGTGGCCTCGCCCGAGTACGCCCGCGCCCACGGCCTCAAGCCCCGGGCCCGCATCGTGATGAGCGCGGTGGCCGGGACCGAGCCGGTCATCATGCTCACCGCCCCCGGCCCGGCTGCCAAGCGGGTCGTGGCCAAGGCCGGGATGACCTTCGATGACATCGACCTGTTCGAGGTGAACGAGGCCTTCGCGTCGGTCGTTCTGCGCTTCTTCCGCGACACCGGCGTCGATCCGGCGAAGGTCAACGTCAACGGTGGGGCCATGGCCCTCGGCCACCCGATCGGGGCGACGGGCGCGATGCTGATCGGGACCCTGCTCGACGAGATGGAGCGTCGCGACCTGCAGACCGGCCTCGTGACGATGTGCACCGGCGGCGGCATGGGCACGGCCACCATCATCGAGCGGTTGTAGTTCCGCGAGCGCTTCGTGCACCGAAGTGGGGCGGTTGGCTGACACATCGAGGCCGGGACGCGCCGGTCGACCTGGCCTTTCACACGTCGGAAGAGCTCACTGCACCGGATTCGTGTCAGCGAACCGCCCGGCTTCGTCCTTGCGGCGCTCCTGAGGCATCGCGGATGAGCACCGCGGTGCACCCCT
>JAYUDQ010000503.1:0-1619 GCA_043739745.1 Acidimicrobiia bacterium
TGGAAGACGTGATCGATGCGCTCGTCGCGGACGAGCGCGCCCGTCAGCTCGCCCCGTCAGCCGAATAACGCTCGCACGTGACGTCGGCACAGCAGAGTGGCGGCCGGACGTGGCGGCAGCTGATCACCGAAGCCACGAGCGCGATGGATGGCGCGCTGGGCGGCGACCGCCGACGCGAGGCCAACTGGCTGGTCGAGCGGGTGTCAGGGTACGGCTCGAGCGAGCTCATCGTGCATTGGGATGATCGGGTGAGCACCAGGTCGATAGCGTTCTTCGACCAACTACTGGCCCGGCGCTGCGCCGGCGAACCGCTCCAGTATGTGGTCGGCCGCTGGGCGTTCCGTGCTCTCGAACTGCATGTCGAGCGCAATGTCCTGATCCCGCGACCCGAGACCGAGGTCGTCGCCGGGGTTGCCATCGACGCCGCCCGGCGTGCCCAAAGTCGTAAGCGCGCGGAGGGGCTCGTCAACGCTGCGGCGGCTGACCTGGGAACAGGTTCCGGCGCGATTGCGCTCTCCCTGGCCACAGAGGTGCCCGGGCTCGAAGTCGTGGCCACCGACGCTTCGCCGGGCGCGCTTGCCGTCGCACGCGCCAATCTCGCCGGGCTCGGACGTGCCGCAACTCGGGTGACGATGCGTCAGGGTTCGTGGTTCGATGCGCTTCCGACCGAGCGACGGAACGGTTTCGACGTGGTCGTCTCGAACCCCCCATACATCGGCACGGCCGAAGCCGCCGGGCTGCCGGCCGAAGTTCGCGACTGGGAACCGGCGATCGCCCTCTTCGCCGGACCCGATGGCACGCAGGCGCTGGAACACCTCATCACCGAGGCGCCGGGCTGGCTGGCCGACGATGGAGTATTGGTATTGGAGATGGCGCCGGCGCAGACGGGTTGGGCGATGGGTCTTGCCAAATCGACCGGCTTCGTAGGCGCGCATATTGTCGAGGACCTTGCCGGCAAGCCGAGGGCGCTCGTCGCGAACTGGAAGGCCCGTCAGCGATGAGCACCCCAAGCCAACAAGATCCGACCCGACGAAACCCGAGCCCCGAGGCCATCGCCCGCCACCCACATCTCGGCGAACCCCGCATCGACGGATTCCTGCGGGTCGACTGTCACTCGCACACCATGTGGTCCGGCGATGCGACCACGACGCCGGACGAACTCGAGGAGGCAGTGCTCGCCAGTGGGATCGACGTGCTCTGCATCACCGACCACAGCACCACGAACGGCGCGTTCGAACTGCAAGAGCGGCTCCCCTGCAGGGTCGTCGTGGGCGAGGAGCTGCGGGTGGGTCCGGGTGAATTGATGGGCCTCTTCGTCACCGAGCGGATCCCGTTCGG
Organism: Acidimicrobiia bacterium; assembly: GCA_043739745.1. Classification (GTDB taxonomy): domain Bacteria; phylum Actinomycetota; class Acidimicrobiia; order Acidimicrobiales; family JANYDT01; genus JAYUDQ01. The sequence continues at coordinate 1,339 of JAYUDQ010000503.1, forward strand.
CACCCAACCGGAGGAGTTCTGCCGCCGGGTGCGTGGCCAAGGTGGGATCGTGTACGTCCCGCATCCATTCGACCCCACCCGCAACGCGTTGGCCGAGCCGGTGCTGCGTTCGCTCACCGAGGCCGGACTCATCGACGTCATCGAGGTCTTCAACGGCAAGGTCTCGCTGCAACACCTCAACACCAAGGCGAAGGAGTTCGCAGCGGAGTACGACCTGCCCGGTGGAGCGGGCAGCGACGCACACGTCCCGAACGCGCTCGGTGCGGCCTATGTCGAGATGG
>JAYUDQ010000504.1:0-1618 GCA_043739745.1 Acidimicrobiia bacterium
CTGCGGGGTGTCGGCAAGACGGTGTTGCTCAACCAGCTCGCCGATTCGGCTCGCGAAGACGGCTGGATCGTCGCAAAGGTCGAGGCGGACGCAAGCGGATCAAGGATGCCATTCCGAAACCAGGTCGCCCAGTCCCTCAACGTGTCCTTGCGACAGGTCCAAGGCAAGGGCCGCAAGAGCAGCCGGGTGAAGGCAGCGCTTCGGACCTTCAAGTCGTTCTCCTTGAAGGCCGCTCCCGACGGGACGCTCTCGGTCGGGATCGAGTTCGACGCCGACCGCGGTCGCGCTGACACCGGTTCCCTGCAGGCCGACCTGACCGACCTCGCGCTCGATCTCGGTGTGGCGGCGATCGAGTTGAACTGCGGAGTCGCGTTGTTCATCGACGAGATGCAACACTTGAACGCCGAAGAACTTGCGGCGATCTGCCAGACATGCCACGAGGCAGGCCAGCAGAACATGCCGTTCTTCGTCATCGGTGCCGGCCTGCCGAACCTTCCGGGCGTCCTCGCCGGGGCACGCTCATATGCCGAGCGGCTGTTCCGGTACGTGACGATCGGTGCGTTGTCTCCAATCGAGGCGGCCGCTGCGCTGACCCGACCCGCCGAACAGGAAGGCGTGGAATGGACCGAAGAAGCGACCGCGATGATCCTCGCCGCAGCAAGCGGCTACCCCTATTTCCTGCAGGAGTTCGGCAGCGCCGCATGGGATACGGCGACCGACTCCCCAATCGACTCCGAGGATGCAGCGGAGGGCATCCGGGTCGGCAAAGCTCGACTCGATGACGGCTTCTTTCGATCGCGTTGGGAACGAGCAGCACCAGCCGAGCGCGACTATATGACGGCCATGGCGGTCGACGGTGACGCTCACAGCCAATCTGGTGAGGTGGCTCGCCGGCTTGGGAAGTTGCCGACCCAATTGGGTCCCGTGCGGGCGAGGCTGATCGCCAAGGGGCTCGTATACGCGCCTGAACATGGGATGATTGCGTTCACCGTTCCCGGCATGACTGCCTTCATCGCCCGTCAGCCGAACGGCGAGCCCGCGAGTTCCTGACAGGGCAGGGACAATCCGGCACGGACGTAGATTGAAGTCATGACGGATCCGACGATCGTCCTCGAAGTTGCCGACTGGCGGCGGCGCGTGTTCGCGCTGTACTCGAGGGTGCGACACAAGAGTCGGACGCCGTCACCGACTACTGCTGCGACGTCGGTCGCCAGAACGAGTCGTCGACTTCGTCGGCTCGAGCCGGGCGACACGTTTGTTTTTCGAGGCGGCCATCATCGCCCTCACGACGACTCCTACCACCACCACCACCGGGTTCGGCGAGACGTTCGTCGTCCTTCGACAGATCAGATTCCAAACGGGCCAGATAGGCGGCTACGTACGCCGCGAATGCGAGGACGGCGCCCGCCAGCAGCAGAGGAGAGGCGATGCCTGACAGGAAGCGAGCAAACCGATGCTCGCCGGCGGCGTCGGGGCTGCCGGAGAGGCTGTCGCTCGTGGCATCGATGAAACTTGCGGCCATGAAAGAAACGATCCCGATGCCGACTGCGACGTACAAAGCCGTGAGTGTCCGGTGAGCCGTCCGCAGCATCGGCGGCGCCGCCCTGGGTTCGCGTAG
>JAYUDQ010000505.1:0-26558 GCA_043739745.1 Acidimicrobiia bacterium
CAGCGATCCGTCGGCAGCAACCAGTCCCCGGTCCTGGCAGCGTCCCACCGCGGCCGACCAGTCATCCGCCGACCACCCGCGGGTGCGTTGCAGGTCCTCCGGGCTGTTCCCCTGTTCGAGGGCGATGAGCACGTGCGCCTCGATCCCGTCCAGGCCCGCCGCCGTCAGTGCTGCGACATGGCCGTCGCCGCGGTGCTCGCGTAGGCACGTACAGAGCTGCCACAAGGCGGCGATGGGCTCGTTCGGAAGGGCGAGGAGCCGGTTCGCTGCGAACAAGGGACGCCCTGCGGCAACCGCTGCGTCGACGACCCCAGCCAATGCCTGCGCAACGCGCGGAGCGACCTCGGTGACCGCGGGCGCGACGCGTCGCAAGGCTGCGCTGGCGGATCCGGCGCGTGCCGCCAGGAGGTCCTCAGGCCGGACGGTTCGCCAGACATCGGGAACCCACCGCTGCACGAATGACGGGGCGAAGTTGAAGAACGTCGCCTCAACGACGCCTGCACCGACCTGTCCGAGCGGCGCCGCACGGAAGCCGAAGTAGCCGGCCCAGAAACCGACCAGCCCGGTGGCGGTTGCGGCTTCGGTCGACTCCGCCGCGAAGTACGTGACGGCGTGGATCGTCTCGACGCGCAGCCAGAAGTTCCGAGCGAACGCCATGTCCGTCGAAGGATCCGGAGCGCTCACCCGCAAGGATTCCATCAATGGATGCTTGCACAGACGAGGTTTCGACCGGATCGGTAACACCGCGGCCTCGCCGCTCTGTCAACTGGCGTCCGGGACCAGCACCGCGTGCACCGGAGCCAGTCCTGCGGCCGCCACTGCGCCGGGTTCGCCGGCCATCCGCTGGAGGAGCGGCTCGAGCCTCTCGAACCCGACGACCTCGCGAGGCAATTCGGCAAACGGGTACTCGCCGGACGCCAGGATCGCCAGTGCCTCCCGGTACGCAGCCACGTCGACCCCGAGAGCACCCCGGATGGTCAGCTCCTTGTAGACGACGTGGTCCGGGTCGAATCCGGGAGTGCCGCCACCACCGCGAGTACCCGCGACGACAACCGTTCCGCCAGCAGCAGCCAGCGATATCGCCTGCGCGAACGCCGCGGGTGCCTTCGCCGTCACGTCGACGACGACGTCCGCGAGCCGACCGCCTGTTGCCTCCCGCAAGGCCTGCTTGGCATCGACGGTGCGGATGTCGACGGCGAGGTCGGCCCCGAACGAACCAGCGAGCACGAGGCGCGCCTCATCCCCGGGACCCACCCCCGTGATCATCACGAACGCCGCGCCGGCGCGTTTCGCCGCAACGCACGCGCAGAGCCCGCGAATGCCAGGGCCGAGCACGACGACGATGTCGCCGGGTTTCGTCTGCGGAACCGTGACGGCCCAGCGGATGCCGGCACCGAGCGGGTTGAAGACCGTGGCGAGCACCGGGTCCATCCCGTCGGGAACGGCCAGCAGCATGGCGTCGGACGGGAGGTAGAGGTGGGTCGCGTAGCCGCCCCACAATGCGGGCGGTCTCTCCACGTCGACGAAGCCGACCATCGTGGCCATGCCGTTGCGCAAGCAGCGCCGGTAGATGCCGGCCCGACAGGCGTCGCAGGTGCGGCACGACGCGAACACCTCGACCGCGACCCGCTGACCCTCCCGCACACCCCACCGTTCGAGGGCCCGCGCGCCGGCTCGCTCGATGATGCCGACGACCTCGTGCCCCGGAATGAATGCGCAGTCGGAACGGACGTGCCCGGTGTACTGCTCGTGGTCGGTGCCGCACAGGCCGCAGGCCTCGATGCGCAGCAGCCCGTCGTCGTCGCCGGTATCGGGCATCGGGAACGACCGGGCCTCGAACGTCCGAGGTGACCGGAGGACGAACGCCTCGGCCCGCTTCGTGGTCATGTTGCTGCGCGCAGGATCACGGTGCACAACTCCGTGCGCTCACACACCTTTCGGCGCAACGATCGTGCATGTGCCCTGCGCGAAGGCCACCGGCCGGCCCTCGTTCTCGATGTCGATGCGGACCACGGCGAGTCGGCGGCTCATCGCGATCACCTCGGCGTTGGCTGTGCACGTCCCCTTGGTGACGGCAGCGACAAGATTGACCTTGAACTCGGTCGTTGCGGCCCACGAACCCTCCGCCATCAGCGGGTACAGGATCATGCCGAGGCAGTGGTCGGCGAAGGCCGAGAGGCAGCCGCCGTGCATCGAGCCATAGGCGGTGACCAGTTCGTCGCGCACGTCGAAGTGCGCTCGCAGCGTGCCAGGGCCCATCTCGTCGAGCACGATGCCGAGGTAGGCGTCGATACCGGTCTTGCCGACCCGGCCGACAAGGCGCTGGGCGATTGCGGGATCGAAGGCGTCGAAGTTCGGTCGGGTGGCCATGGCCCGGACCCTACCGTCGGCCACGGCTACCGTGCCCGGTTGACGCTGCGTTGCAATTTGAACAAATCGGAAAGGAGGTGCTTCCACCCGTCCGTGCGCCGTACCAGTATTGGCGCCATGCCCGCCGCCACGTCCGCCGACGTACCCACCACCCCGTCGCCGCTCACCTTCTCCAACGACCTCCGCCTCGGCCTCACCGCCGACCTCGTCGACCGGGGTTCCTACGACCGGGCCGTCGAACGGTTTCGCGAGCGCAGGATCGCGCTGCCCACCTTCGCCCAGATGACCGACCCCTCGACCGCGCCGGCTGGCACCGTTGCGAGTCTTGAGGGTGTCGACCCCGATGCCATGGACGCCCGCAACCTCTGGCGGGTCAACTGGTTCAACGCCGCCGACCGGCGCTCGCGGGTCGAGGTCCCCGTCCACGTGGTGCTGCCACCCTCGCTGACGGGTGTGGAGGCGACCATCGTCGTGATGCTCGGCAACAAGTTCCCGATGATACGTGCACATAAGGTTCAGGCGGCCTACGCGGTGTTGGCGCCGCGGCTCGTCACCGGGCAGTTCGACCCCACTTCGCAGCGGGCGATCTGGCCGTCGACGGGAAACTACGCGCGCGGAGGGGTCGCGATCAGCCGAATCATGCAGTGCCGCGGCACAGCCGTCCTTCCGGAGGGCATGTCCAAGGAGCGCTTCGACTGGCTGGCACAGTGGACCGAGGATCCGAAGGACGTGATCCGGACCCGCGGCACCGAGTCGAACGTCAAGGAGATCTACGACGCCTGCAACGAGCTGGCCAAGGATCCCCAGAACGTCATTCTCAATCAGTTCTCGGAGTTCGCCAACTACCTCGGCCACTACAACGTCACCGGCCATGCGCTTGAAACCGTGTTCGAACACCTGACCTCGCAAGCGCCCGCCGGTCGCCATCTCCGGTTGCGGGCCTTCACCAGCGCAACGGGCAGCGCCGGCACGATCGGCGCCGGCGACCACCTCAAGGAGAAGTACGGCACACAGATCGTCGCCGTCGAGGCGCTGGAGTGTCCCACGATGCTCATGAACGGCTTCGGTGAGCACAACATCCAGGGCATCGGCGACAAGCACATACCCCTGATCCACAACGTCATGAACACCGACGCGGTTGTTGCCATCAGCGACCGCGCCACCGACAACCTCGACATACTCTTCAACACCGCGGCCGGCATGGCCCACCTCCGCGACCGCATGGGCGTGTCCGGCGCAATCATCGAACAGCTCACGCATTTCGGCTACTCGTCGATCTGCAACACGCTCGCCGCGATCAAGATGGCGAAGGAGCTGCGCCTCACTGCTGACGACGTGATACTCACGATCGCGACCGACGGCAGTGAGCTGTACCCGAGCGAGCGCGAGAAGTTCCTCGCCCGCGACTATCCCGGCGGCTTCGATGCCGTGGCCGCCGCGAGCGTCGCCGGGCGCTACCTCGACCCGGCCGGCGGCGACAATCTGCTGCAGCTCCGCGAGTTCGACCGCAGCCGCATCTTCAACCTCGGCTACTACACCTGGGTCGAGCAACAGGGTGTGGAGTTCGCCGAGTTCGAGGCCCGTCGAAGCCAGGGTTGGTGGAACTCGATCAAGGCGCTCGTACCGGCCTGGGACGAGCGCATCGTGGAGTTCAACGAGCGCACCGGCCAGGGCTGAAGACGGCGGGGACCGGCCTCGATCACGGCACAGACCCTGCGCTCAGTTGATGCGCACAGTTGATGCGACGCTCGCGCCCGGCCCAATACGGTTCGCGGAGCTCTCGGCGCAGCACCTTGCCGGTGGCATTGCGCGGGAGCTCATCGACGAAATCGCACGCCTTCGGGCACCTGTAACCGGCCAATCGGCCGCGCCCCATTTGTCGTCCGGCACACCGATCACGCCCACCTCGGCCACCTCCGGATGCCACTGCAGCAAAGCCTCCCGGGGCGCGATCGACGGCTCGCGCCCATATGACGGCCAATGTGTCGATGGCCTCCTCCTCCTCGACCAGCTGGTGGAGGATGTCGCAACCACGGGCGAAGTCCTCGACCATCCCGCCGAGCGCGTATGCACCGATCGTCGGATCGAGGCGGTCCGACGCATTCGGCCCGACCGATCCGTGTCGGCCCATCTGGGTCCGCAACGCCTGCTCGATGCGGGCACTGAAGCGTTTGCGGATCTCCAGACGCGCCCGGAGGAACTCGTCGCTGGATGCGGTCGCCTGCTCGAGGATGCGGATCATGCCGGCCCGATCACGGTACGCGTGCATGAAGGTCCGGAATCCGCCTGCTCTTCGGAGTGGCGAGCGGAAGGTTGATGCGGGCCACAACCCGACATTACGGGTGCGTCCGCCCGATCTCGCACCCATAGGATCCGCGCCATGACCGAGGTGCGCAGCGAATCGGGCGCGCCCGCACACATCCCACTGCGGCTCCTCTTGGCTGCCGACGGCATCCTGCTCGCCTCATCGGGCGTCGTGTTCCCACTTCTGCCGGAGATCCAAGAGCGCAATCACCTGCCCACCTGGAGCCTCGGGGTGATCTCCGGTGCGTCGTTCGTGGCCGGCATCATCGCAGTGATCCTCATCTCCCCACTTGCCGATCGCGGGCATGCGAAGCGTCTGCTGATCGGAGGCATGGGGCTCGGCGTTGTTGCGCTGCTCGCGTTTCCGTTCGCAGGTTCCCTACTGGCGCTAGCGGGAGCCCGCGCACTGGAAGGCGTCGCCGTGGGCATGGTGTCTCCCGCTGTCCGGGCCACACTGATCGCGCTCGACCCGTCACGCGCCGGAGAACGACTCGCGCGCGTCGCCGCGGTGGAGACGGCGGGGTTCACACTCGCGCCTGTCCTCGGCGCTGGCCTGGCCCGAATCGGCGGGCTTGCCCTGCCGTTCATCGTACTCGCCATCGCCCTACTCATATGCGCGCTTGTGGTCTCCCGCCGCTGTCCGGCAATACCCGCCCGCGCCACCGCCGACAGCCCCCGCCTTGCGTTCGGACTTCTACGACTTCGACCTGTACGCATCGCGCTCCTGCTCGCAGTGGTGCTCTGGTTGCCGATCGGTACCTACGACGCGCTGTGGGCTCGCTACCTCGAGGACCGCGGTGCGACCGCAGTGTTCGTCGGCATCACGCTGAGTCTCTACGGCGTGCCCTTCGCGGTCGCCTCCGGATGGGGCGGCCGACTGGTCGACCGGATCGGTCCGATGCCGGCGGTGAAGCGCTCCATGTGGGTCGTCGTGCCGATGATCGCGTTCTACGGCCGACTTGCACAGCCGTGGGCCATCGCGGCCCTGGGGTTGATCGAAGCGACCGCCAACGCAGTCGCGTTCCCGGCCGCGTCGACGGCGATGGCGCGAGCCTGCCCACCCGCGCAACTTGCAGCCGGTCAGGGCCTGGCCAGCGCGGCGAGCCAGTTCGCCGCGGGGTTGGCGGCGTTTGCGGCTGCACCGGCGTATGCCTCACTCGGATCGGAACGGACGTTCGGCGGTGTGGCGCTGGTCATGGCCGCGATCGTGGGTGCGGCCGTCTGGATGTCGAGGGGCACGGGGCGCACGCTGCCGACGGCTCCCCATTCGTCCGCTGCACCGTGACCTGCCCGGCCGTGTCACCATCAGCGCCGTGAACTCTCTGGTCCTGCGCTGCGCCGGATGCGCCACCGCCGTCGACCCTGCCGACCCGACGGTGCGCTCGCCCTTCCGCTGCCCCAACGCCGATCGGGCCAAAGACATCGACCATGTGCTGGCGTGGGACCCGATCGGCTCCGGCGTCGCCGAGTGGCCGACCGATCCGTCGATCAATCCCTTCGTCCGCTACCGGACGCTTCAGCACAGCTATTGGCTGGACCGGGCCCTCGGCGCCACCGACGCCGACCACGTCGCACTCGTCGGGCGGCTCGACCGGGCCGTCGCCGCCGTCACCGGCACCGGCTTCGTGATAACCCCGCTTCGCCCGCTGGACGCCGCATCCGAGGCCCTGACCGCAGACATCTGGGCGAAGGACGAGACCGGCAACGTCGCCGGCTCGCACAAGGCCCGTCACCTCATGGGCCTGCTGCTCCACGTCGATGCCCGCCGGGTCGGCACCCGCACACCGTTGGCCATCGCGTCCTGCGGCAACGCCGCGCTCGGCGCGGCTGCACTCGCCAAGGCCGCTCGCCGAACCGTCCAGGTGTTCGTGCCGACGGCTGCGAACCCGATCGTCGTCGAGCAGCTGAAGGCGTTCGGCGCGACCGTCGTCGAATGCCCGCGCCTGTCGAGCGACCCGCCGGGTGACCCCTGCATCCATCGCTTCCACGAAGCGGTGGGAAAGGGTGCGCTGCCGTTCTGCGTGCAAGGGAACGAGAACGGGCTCACCATCGACGGCGGCACAACCCTCGGCCACGAGTTGGCCGACCAGCTGGCGATCCTGGGCGCGCTCCCCGACCGTCTCCTCGTCCAGGTCGGCGGCGGTGCGCTCGGGTCGTCGGTGTTCCGCGGGCTTCGGGATGCGCTCGCACTCGGTGTGATCGAGCGTCTGCCGAAGATGCACTTCGTACAGACCGAGGGCGCGGCGCCGCTCGAACGGGCATGGCGCCGGGTGGCCCTGCGCGCCCTGCGGTCGCTCGGCCGGGAGGAACTGCTCGCAACCGGCGACGACCGACCCGCGCCCGCCGACGTCGCCGTGGCTGCGGTTGCGCTCGCGGAGGTGTCGGCGCGCGCTGCGGTCGAGGAAGCGCTGCTGCACGCGGCCACGCACCGTTCGTCGTACATGTGGGCATGGGAGGAGGAGCCGGTCAGCATTGCCACGGGAATCCTCGACGACGAGACCTACGACTGGCTGGCGCTCGTACGGGCGATGCTGACGACCGGCGGCTGGCCCCTCGTCGTCAGCGAATCGCAGATCGAGCAGGCCAACGCGCTGGCCACCGCTGATGGCGAGGGCGCCGAACCAGACGAGACAGGTACGGCCGGCCTCGCGGGCGCGGTGGCGTTGCGGGCCGACGGACTGCTTGGCGACAATGAGCGGATCGTCGTGCTGATCACCGGTGTTCGTCGCTGAGGGGCTTTCGTCGCTGACCGATCAGGCCGGGTCCTGACCGGGTGAGCCGCATGTGCCGGGTCGGGAAAGGACAGGCCTGCGCGAGTGGCACGCTGGACCCCATGACCGCCGATGTGCCCGGCCCCGCCGACCCCGCCGACCCCGAAGCCACGGACACGTTCCCACGCCAGCACGCCCGCACCCGTCGCCTCACGCTCGGCGAGCCGCGGGCGGTTCGCATCGCTCCCGACGGCGAGCGCATCGTGTTCCTCCGCTCCGATAGCGGCAATGACGCCGTCACCCGTCTCCGCGTGCTCGAGCCCGATAAGGCGGGCGTGTGGTCGGAGCGGCTCGTCGCTGACCCGAAAGAACTGGCCCGAGCCGGCGACAGCGACCTCCCGGCGGCCGAGCGGGCGCGCCGGGAGCGGCTGCGTGAGTCGGCCGAGGGCATCACCGCGATCGACACCGACCGCGAGGTGCGCCTCGCCACGTTCGTGCTGAGCGGTCAGCTCTTCGTGGCCGACCTGCTCGGGGGCGATGTGCGTTCGCTGGCGAACAGGCCCGGCGCGTTCGACCCGCGGCTCTCCCCCGACGGCCAATGGGTCGCCTACGTGAGCGACCGGTGCCTCCATGTCATCGCCACGGACGGCAGCGGCGAGGACCGACTGGTGATGGGCGAGCAGGACCCCGATGTCAGCTGGGGCCTGCCCGACTTCATCGCCGCCGAGGAGCTGAATCGATACCGAGGGTTCTGGTGGTCACCCGATTCGACTGCGATCGTCGCCGCTCGCGTCGACGACTCGCCCGTACAGACCTGGTACATCGCCGACCCCGCGCACCCGAGCCGCGAGCCGTCGGTGCACCGGTACCCGGTGGCTGGTTTGGCCAACGCCAAGCTGGCGCTCGCCGTGTTCGACGTCGCAACGCTCGCCCGCACGGACGTCCGGTGGAGCCACGACGACCTGCCCTACCTGGTCGACGTGCAATGGACGCAGGAGGGTTTGCTCTGCACGCTGATGAACCGGGCGCAGACGCTGCAGCGCACCGAGCTCATCGATCCGGCGAGCGGTGTGCGGTCGCTCCTGCGAGCGGTGACCGATCGGGTCTGGGTAGAGCTCACACCAGGCACCCCGGTGCTGTTGCCGGACGGTTCGCTCGTCGTGACGGTGGTGACAGGCGCGACGGAAGGCGCGCCCGAGGGAACACACGCACTCGCAGTCGTTGCCGCGGTGGCCGCAGGTTCCGAAGCAGTGCCGCGGATCGTCACGCCGCCCAACCTCCAGATCCGCCGGGTGATCAGCGCCGACGCCACCCATGCCGTGGTTGTCGCAACCGCGTCCGTCGCAATTCCGGGGCTCGCTATTCCTGGCGAACCGGCATGCACCGTCGTCCTCCGAGTGCCGCTTGAGGCGGGCAGCACAGAGCTGACCACGGTCCTCGCCGGCGGTTGGGACGATCCCGGGATGCACAGTGTCGACACCATCGGCGACGTCACGCTCGTTCGCAGCGTCAGCGTGAAACGTCTGCGCGCAGACTATGTGGTGCTGCGGGCCGGCACTGCAGTGGCGTCGATCGAGAACCGGGCGGAGGTTGCGCTCGTGCGGCCGCATCCGAACTTCTTCCGGGTCGGGCGGCGTGGCATCCCCTGTGCGGTGTTCGTCCCGACCGACACGTCGCTGCTGGGTGACGGCACCACGAAACTGCCCGTGCTTCTCGACCCCTATGGCGGCCCGCATGCGCAGCGCGTCGTCGCCGCCCGCAACGCGCATGCCAGCTCGCAGTGGTTCGCGGACCAGGGCTTCGTCGTGCTGGTGGCCGATGGCCGTGGCACGCCCGGTCTGGGTCCGGACTTCGAGCGGGAGGTCCACCTCGACCTCGCCGGCCCGGTACTGGACGACCAGATCGAAGCATTGCAGGAGGCTGCCGTCCGCTACCCCTTGATGGACCTCGGCCGCGTCGGGATACGGGGCTGGTCCTTCGGCGGCTACCTCGCGGCCCTTGCCTTGCTTCGCCGCCCGGACGTGTTCCACGCTGCGGTTGCCGGCGCACCCGTCACCGAGTGGCGTCTCTACGACACCGCATACACGGAGCGCTATCTCGGCAATCCAACCGATGATCCGTCCGCATACGATCGGTGTTCGCTACTGCCGATCGCCGGCGATCTCGTACGTCCACTCATGATCATCCACGGCCTTGCGGACGACAACGTGGTCGCCGCGCACACGCTGCAACTGTCGAGTGCACTGCTCGCGCACGGCCGGCCGCACGAGGTGCTGCCGCTGAGCGGCGTCACGCACATGACGCCGCAGGAGGTCGTGGCCGAGAACCTGCTGAAGCTGCAGGTGGACTTTCTGCAGCGGTCGCTGGCCCGGCCGGCCTGAACGATCGGCCGGCCGCGTGACTTGGGCGCGTGATCGGGCGCGGGTCTCGGGCGCGGGTGCTGCCGTCTGGGCCATTGCCTGACCGGATGTTCTGGAGCCATTGCCGGCGGCTCGCAAACACGCCGCCCGGAGCGAAAGCGACCGCTGACATCGCAATCACGCCGAACGGCGAGAAACCGAACGCCGACCGGCACAGAGCGCAGGTCGCAATCGCGCTGAACGGCGAGAAAACCGCACCGCCAATCGGCCCACTGGCGAGGAAGTCGCCGCCCGACAAAGGGTCAATCCGCCGCAGAGGTGATCCAGAACGCCGCCGTGGGAGGACTCGGTGATCCGCCGGGGGCCGGCTGGTAGGCGGGCCAGCGGACGGCGCTGGTCGTCTTGAAACGGCGTAGCGCGAGCGGGGCGCAGATGCAGATGATGGCCGCCGACCAGATGATCATCGCCGCAAACCGGATGTTCCAGTGGCCACGAACCGGTCGACTTCGTGCCCTTGGCACACCTGACGTATGGCGGCCACGAAGGCCGAGATCGGGTCCCACTGGCCGATCGACCGGGCACCGCCGCCATGCCCTGTATGGGCACGGACGTGCCGGCGAGGAACGACAGCGGGATCACCATCGCGAAGCCGATGCCCTGCATGGCGTCGGCGCTGCGCACGAGCATGCCCATCAGCAGCCGGCAGAGCGAGCGATGACGATCGGAAGGTTCGCCCGTTGCGAGCGGGCAGATCTTCCAATCGTCGGACCGCGACCGGACGATGCTGGTGCAGACGACGACGTCAGCTCATCCAGGCGCCGTCGACGACGAACTCCGAACCGCTCGAGTACGAGCTCTCGTCGGACGCGAGGTAGAGCACGAGATTCGCGACTTCGTCGGCCGAAGCGTTGCGTCCGAGCGGGATGCGCTGGCGGATGGTCTCACGGAGGTTGCCGCCGATGGCATCGAACGTCTCGAGCATCGGCGTCTCGATGATTCCCGGATGGACCGAGTTGACCCGGATGCCATGGGGCGCGAGCTCGCGGGCGGCCGACTTCGTCATGCCCCGCACCGCCCATTTCGAGGCGCCGTAGCCGATGAAGCCGGCTGCGCCCTGCAGGCCGGCGATCGAGCTGATGTTCACGATCGAGCACCCTTGCGGCCCGGCTGCAATCATTGCCTTCGCCGCGACCTGCATGCCGAGGAACACCCCGGTCTGGTTCACCCTGATCACCCGCTCGTAGTCGGCGAGCGTGGTGTCGAGCACGCCGCCGATCGGGAAGATGCCGGCGTTGTTGATGAGGATGTCGAGGCGGCCGTGCAGTTCGACGATGCCGGCGACAACCGCGATCCAATCGTCCTCGTCGGTGACGTCGTGATGAACATATGTGCACATATCGCCGATGGTCTTGGCCATCAGCTCGCCGTCCGCGTCGAGCACATCGGAGATGACGACGGTGGCGCCCTCAGCCACGAACCGAGTCGCTTCGGCCGCACCCTGCCCTCGCGCGCCACCGGTGATCAGTGCCACCTTGCCTTGTAGCCGTCCGCTCATGTCCGTCCCCTCGTGCCACCCAGGCGGCGGCTCTCGACCGAACCCTACCGACCGGTCGACCCGTTTGCGCTCGGGAAGCGCCTGCGCTCGGGAAGCGCCCGCGCCTGCGCAACATCAGCTCAGGCGGTCGGTCCCGTCCGCCGTACCCGCTCGACTTCGATCATCGCCTCGCGCAGCCCGGCCACCCAGTCGCCCTCGTGTTGCGCGACCAGCCGGACGCACCAGGCCAGCGCCTCGCTGCGTGTGCGGGCCACCGACGCGTCCACAAGCGTGTCGAGGACCATCCGCTCCTGCATGCGCAGTCGCGTCATCACCGGCACACTGATGCTGGTGAACACGTCGCGCAGCGGCCCGCAGGTCACCGCCCACGACACCTTGCGACCGAGCATCGCCTCTGCCGCACCGGCCAACGCGACCCGATCACTGCGGGTCACCTCTCGGAAGTGGGCGATCACCGCAAGTCGGGCGGCGTCGCGCCGAGCATCTCCGGGGGACGCACCCGGATCGCGCAGCGCACCCGTCACCAGCACCTCTTCGCGGTCCAGGACCACGTCGACCGGACCTACGAACCAGCCGTGCGGGATGTGCGCGTCGAACCAGGCACCGACGGCATGCGCAGCATCGGGCAGCGCGGGCTCGGGCGTCGTGCGCTCAGCCACCCCTCAGGTGACCGGCTGCGTCAGAAGGTCACGGGCCAACCCGTCCCACAGCTGCGAGCTGAGCTGGAGCGAATCGACGTCGACACGCTCATCGTTGCCGTGGAACATCGAGGCGTAGGCCTCGGCCGTGAGCCTTCCGCTGAAGAGCCCGAACCCGTAGCTGACGGTTCCCCGCTCACGGAAGAACTTCGCGTCGGTTCCGCCGACGATGAGGCCGGGAATCAGCTCGGCATGCGGGATCAGCCGACGTGTGACCCGGGCCAGCGAGTCCCACAAGGGCGTGTCCATGGGCGACACGGAAGGGTCGGCGCGATGAATCGTTTCGATCGTGACGTCGTGTGCGAGCTCGCCGAGGATCCCGTGCAACAGACTGCGGACCTCCGCCTCGGTCTGACCGGGCAAGGTGCGGATGTCGACCTCCAGCTCGACCGTGTCGGGGATGACGTTCGTCTTCACCCCGCCATGTGCGACGTTCGGAGAGAAGGTCGTATGCGTGCATGCATGTGCGTGGCGGGCCAGCTGCAGCCGGGGTGAGGTCTGCACGAAGTCCCAGAGGCGGTCCGGGTCGACGAGCACCGAAGCCAGCTCGGCCGGGAACGCCATGCCCTCGACGAAGGCCGTCCACACGTCCGTGATGACGGTCTGCGGGCGGAACGCAGCCAGGCGGTGCACGATCTCGGCGGCCTTGACGAGCGCGTTGTCGGTGCGCAGCGGGCGCGAGCCGTGGCCCGGCGTGCCCTTCACGCGCAACCGCAACCACTCGGCACCCTTCTCGCCCACATGCACTGCGACGCGGGGTCCCTTCGGCGTAGAAGTGACGATGCCACCGGATTCGGTGACGAGGTAGTCGGCACCGACCGCGTCGAGCTGATGGTTCAGCAGCCATTCCGCTCCGTGCTCGCCGCCGGCCTCCTCGTCGGCGACGGCGAGGTAGATCAGTGTCCCCTCCGGCCGGAATCCCGACTGGGCGAGGTGCTTCGTGGCCACCGCCATCGAGGACGTGAGGTTGAGCATGTCCACCGCACCGCGCCCCCACACCTCGCCGTCGATGAGCTCGCCGCCGAACGGATCGCGGCTCCAGCCGTCGGGATTCACGGGGACGACATCGGTGTGGCCCATGAGCAGCAGGCTCGGTGCGTCCGGGTTGCGCCCCTCGATCCGGGCCACGAGCGAAGACCGACCCGGCGTGGGCTCGTAGCGTTCGAGATCGATCCCCGGTCCCTCCAGGTAGTGCTCGAGGAGGTCTGCGCTTCTGGACTCGTGTCCCGACTCGGGGGTGCCGTCGTTGACGCACGCGTTGCGGATCAGGTGCTGGAGGAGGTCGGTGACCTCGCCGCTCACATCGCCGATGGCCATCTGTGCACTGTACCGACACCGATGACACAGAACCGATGACACAGAACCGATGACACAGAAGCGCGCGGTGACGAGCGTCTGGACGGGTACCGGGGCAAACGCCCTAGTCTCCCGGCCGTGAAGAATCGGCGGCGAGCGCCTCGGCTGCTCATTGCGGGCGCACTCGTCCTCGGGACGCTCGTTCCCCTCGACGTGCCGCACGCCCGGCCGGCCTCCGCTGCCGCTACCGCGGTGACGGATCAGCGCATCGGCGTACTGCCGTCGTTCTACCCGAGCGAGCGTGAGTTCGCGGGCTCGACGCGCCCGATGTGGAACCGGCTGGCGCAGGCCGGTACCGACGTGGGCCTCGTGGTCATCGTCGAGAACACCGTCGCGTCGATCGACTACAAGGACTTCGTCGAGCGCGAACAGGGCGTCGGTCAGCGCGTGCTCGGTACCGTCTCGTCGGCCCAGGCGGAGTCGGTGATGCTTGCGAGTGCCTCGTTCCAGCGCACGCAGTTCGGGATCGACGGCGTACTCCTGCGCAACTACAGCGGAAATTGCGGCATCGGGAACGAGCCCAGCCCGTCGCTGATCCAGAACCTGCGCAATGCGGGCCTCACCACCATCGCCGTCGAGACCCTCGGGCCGCCCGAATCGTGTTATCAGACCCTCGCCGACGTCCTCCTCACCTACGCGGGAAGCTATGCCGCCTACGGATCGGGCCCGGCCCGGCCGTCGTGGCTCACCGGCGCAACACCAAGGCTGTGGCACGTCGTGTTCGGCGTACCAGCCGGTCAGATCGCAGCGACGGTCGCCGCGTCCAAAGCCTCCGGGGTGGGTGCCGACTACGTGTTCGCAACCAGTGATCCGGGGCCGATCGAGGCGACCGCCATCCCGGATGCGGGCTACTGGGATGCGTTGCGCACCGCCGTCCGCGGAACCGGCAACACCAGTACCGCGGTCGAGACGTTCCCGACCGTCGCAACGCAGCGGCTCGGAATCCCGGTCTTCGGCGATGCCAATCCTTCGTGGGGAACGGTGGGCACGGCACCGACCGCCGAGTTCGGCCACGTGGTGGTCAACGCTGCGAACGGTCCCGGAACGGTTGTGGTCCCGGCCCTCCTCGCCAACGTCAACACGGCCAAGATCGCTGGTCGCCGGGTGCTCGGGTACGTCCCGCTCGGATACTACTCCCCGACCGGCGGTTCCGGTGGTTCGCCGCCGGCCCGGTCGAAGGATGAGATCGTCGGAGATGTCACCCGTTGGCGGGACCTCTACGGCGTCGACGGGATCTTCCTCGACGAGGTCCAGCCGGAGTGCTCGCGCACCGTCAACGGCTCGGTCGTCGATGTCGCGGGTAGCTACGCCGTGCTCGCCGCCGACATACGCGCTGCCATCCCCGGAGTCTTCCTGGCACTCAACCCTGGGCGCAACATCGGCGAGTGCTTCGCTGCGCCCTTTGATGCCATCGTCGCCTTCGAGGGACCGGCCAGCGTCTACTCGTCATGGACACCGTCGCGCTGGCAGGACCGCTATCCGGGGAAGCAGTTCTGGCACCTCATCTACGACGCCTCCTGTCCCGAGCTCACGAACCTCGTGCGCGTGTCCAGGCAACGCAACGCCGACCTCGTCTACGTGACCTCGCAGACCGGCGCGACGCTGTGGACCGGCACCGTCGATCCGGCGTACTTCGCGTCGTTACGCTCGGCGTTGCAAGACACGGCCCGCTGTGCTGCGCCATCGGCCCCGCCCGCGACCATCGTGCCCCGCGGGTCGGCGCCGGCGACGCCCGGCACAGGGACGTCAGCACCGCGCGCAACGGTGCCCCCGGCTCCGGCGCCACCGCCTGGAGCGCCCGCCGTGCCGTCCCCGCCGTCCGACGAAAACGTCGCACTCGTCGCACTCGTCGCGGCCGAGCCCGTAGCCCGGGTTGCGTCCCCACCGGTCCTGCGCAGCGCACAGATCCCCCCGAGCGCCACACGTACCCCCGACCTCCCCGCACGCCTGCCGCCACCCGTCCGTGCCCGTTTGATCACGCCCATCACCAGCGTCTCTGTCTGAGGGTCGACCCACCAGCGCAGTGGAGGACCCTAGGGTGAGGTCATGGCGGTGACAGCACTGCGGGGCGCGCACATCGTCACCCGCGATGGCATCGTCGAAGACGGCTGGCTGACCGTCGACAACGGAACGATCACCGCGATCGGTGTGGGCGCGGCCCCGGCCATCTCGAACGGGACACAACGCGAGATCCAAGGCGCATGGGTCCTCCCGGGCTTCGTCGATCTTCATGTCCACGGCGGCGGCGGCGCATCGTTCACGGCCGGACGGGCCGAGGACGCCGGACAAGCGGCCGCATTCCATCTCCGGCACGGCACCACGACCATGCTCGCGAGCCTCGTCACCGCTCCCCACGGCGAACTGCTCGCGGCGTGTCGGTCGCTCGCACCGTTGGTAGCGGATCAAACGATCGCCGGCATCCACCTCGAAGGCCCGTACCTGAGCCTTGCCCACTGTGGAGCGCAGGATCCTCGCTTCCTGAGGCATCCAAACCTCGGGGAGTTCGATGCGCTCCTCGAAGCGTCGAACGGCACGGTTCGCCAGATCACCGTCGCCCCCGAGCTGCCTCAGGCGCTCGAATTGATCCGCCACGCCGTCGCATCAGGAGTCGTCGCCGCCATCGGCCACACGAACGCCACCCACGCCGAGACGATCGCGGGCATCGACGCGGGCGCCACCCTGGCCACCCACCTGTGCAACGCGATGCCTGCACTGCACCATCGCGACGCCGGACCGGTCCTTGCCCTCCTCGACGACGAGCGGGTGACGGTGGAGCTGATCAACGACGAGGTCCACATCCATCACGCGCTGATCCATCGGCTGATGAAGGCGGCCGGCCCGGCGCGCGTGGCGCTGATCACGGATGCCATCGCAGCCGCGGGCCGGCCTGACGGGACCTATCGCCTCGGGCACCGCGAGGTCATCGTCCGAGATGGTGCCGTCCGGCTTGCGGCGGGCGGCAACCTCGCGGGAAGCGTCCTCACGATGGACATCGCTGTGGCCAACGCAGTCCGGCGGGGCACCCCGATCATGGCCGTCGTGTGCGCCGCCGCGACGACGCCGGCAAGAGTGCTCGGCCGGGCTGACCGAGGAGCGATCGGAGTCAGTATGCGCGCAGATATTGTCGTATTGGACGAGATGCTGGCGGTCACGCATGTGCTCAAGGCCGGCGAAGTCGTCGTGAGCACCTGAACCCGTCGATGGTGTCGATCTTCCTCTCCATTGCGGCTGCTGCGGTCTTCGCCGTGGCCACCGTCGTGCAGCACCGCTCCGCCTCCGCAGTTCCGACCGCGGGCACAGGTGCGATTCGGCTGATCCTGCGCCTGCTGCGTGAGCCCCGATGGCGAGCGGGGAAGGCCGGCGACGTCGTCGGGTTCATCCTCCATGCGGCCGCGTTGGCGACCGGCTCGTTCATCGTCGTGCAGTCGATCGTGTCGATCGGCGTGGTCATGACCCTCCTGTTGGAGGCGAGGCTCGACCATCGGCGCCTTGCCCTCGCCACCTGGGTCGGGTCGGTCGTCCTGCTCCTCGGCGTCGTGCTCCTCGTCGGAGTCGGCGACCCGGGAGGCGGCCGCGAGTCCGCACCGCTCTCGGCCTCCCTGCCGGTGGCAATTGGTACCGCGATGTTCATGGGCCTCGCCCTTGTCGGGACCCGCCACCGGACCGGGGCAACGGTCGGCGTGCTCCTCGCCACGGCCGGCGGTGTGTGCTTTGCGCTCGATGCATCGTTCGTGCGGACGGCCGGCCACCTCATCGGCCATGAGGGCTTCAGCCCGCACTTCGTCTACGCCGTTGCCGGGTTCCTCGTCGCTGCACTGGCGGGCAACATCCTCGTGCAGCGTGCCTTCCAACTGAGCTCACTGCACGTGTCGCTCCCGCCGCTCACCGCCGTACAGCCGGTCGCCAGCCTGGCCTTCGGGTACGTGCTGTTCCTCGAACGGCTACGCCACGATGGGCGGATCGGGGGCTACATCGGCATTGTGCTGTTGGCCTTCGGCGTGCTCATCACCCAGATGAAGGAAACGCCCACCGGCACGCCTGATGTCGCGCCCGGCATCGCGCCCGATGCCGTCGGGACCGTCCGAACGGACACCTAACCCACTAGGTTGTCGCCGTTCAGTTGGCCGCGTGCGGTTTTCGCCGCGTTCTCGCGTCTATCGTTTCGCCCGCCAACCTGTCTCGGAGGACTCCTCACCATGCTCGTCCGCACCCGTGTTCGGCGCGTAGCCGCAACCGCAACCCTCGTCGCACTCGCCGTCGGCGGTCTGTCGATGACTCGCGCCCAGGCCCAGAACAAGCTTGCCGTGAGCATTGCCGTTCCCGCGTACTTCAACGATGACGACTCGTGGGACCGCGCCATCAACACGTCCGTGGTCACCTACATCGTCGGCCACCCGGATACGCCTGCCAACGGGAAGTTCGTCGCCGCGAAAGAGCTGACCGCCCATCTGGCGCAGGCCAAGGCCAAGGGCAAGACCACGCTGATCTACGTGACCGCGGGCTACGACAAGATCGGCTGGGAGGAAGTCGCGAACCGCATCGACTCCGCCTTCGACGCATATCCGAACGCGGACGGCGTCTTCATCGACGAGATCAACTACGACCAGTGCGACAAGTACAAGTCGCTCAGCGCCGGATCGGGTTCCATCAAGGGCGTGCGGGACCGACATCCCGGGAAGCAGATCGTGCTCAACCCGGGTGCGCCGATGCTCAACTGCTACCAGGGCCTGGCCGACGGCTACCTGAATCTGGAGCGGGCCGACAAGGACGTCCAGGCCTGGACCAACAACGTCAACCTGCCCGGCAACACCCCCTACTACGCGTGGATGTTCAAGCCCGACATCCGGCCGCAGATCTGGCAGATGGTGCACTCGGTCCCGAGTGGCGATGTCGACAAAGCCGTCGATGCCGCGGTGGCCCGCAACGCCAGCGTGCTGTACGTCACGCCCGACGTCCTGCCCAACCCGTACGACAAGCTCCCCGACGACAGCGTCTGGAACAAGATCATCGACCGCGTGCAGCAGTACGCCACGGGCAAGGTGCCGCTCCCCGCTGTCAAGCAACTCGTGATCCCGGCCAACGCCGCGACCACGACGATCAAGGCTTCGGCCGACACTGCGGCCACGCCGACGACGAAGAAGCCCACCGCCACCACAAAGAAGAAGACGACCAAGACGACGAAGAAGCGATAGTCCGGGAACTTCGGCCGCCCTGGCGACGACAGGACGTGTAGCCCTCGCTATCGGTGCGGGCTACACGTGCCCATGAACCCGGGATGCAGGTGAGGCAGTGAACTGTGATGCGGCCCGAGACGTCCTCTCCGCAGCACTCGACAACGAGGCCTCCCAGGCCGAGCTGCGCATCGCCAGCCTGCACGCCGACGCCTGCATCGGCTGCGCGGCCTGGGCGGGCGACGCATCGGCGCTGCACCGCCGAGTCCGACTCGCGGAAGCCGACGACGTGCCCGACCTGACCGCGGCCATCGCCCGCGCCATCCGTGGCGAGTCCCACGGGCGTCGTCCGCCCGTCACACCCGCCGCATGCATCACCCTCGGCGTGCTTGCACTCGCCGAGCTCCTCGGCGCCATTCCCCACCTCCTTGCGCCGGCCGCTGCACTCGGTGTCCACGCCGGCCGGGAACAGGCGGCCTACGAGATCGCACTCGCATCGGGGTTCTTCTACGCCGCAGTCCGCCCGCGCTTGGCAAGTGGGGTCGCCATTCTCTCGAGCGTCTTCGCCACGCTGCTCCTCGTCACCACCGGTGTCGACGTCGCCGACGGTCAGGTGAAGCTCGGCCTCGAAACCCATCATTTGGTGGCCATCCTCGGCACCCTGCTCACGTGGGCAGTCGCGCGCGGAATGGCGCAGACCACGTGGTCACCTCGTCGGGCCGCGGCCTGAGAAAGGGCTCCGCATCCGGCCGCGGAGCGATCCTGCCCGTCGTCCGGGCCGGATGCGCCGATCGGCGTGGGCGTCGGATGCTCGGCACGCTGGTCGGGCTGGCCGCGCAGGCCGGCGTCGTGCTGGTGCTCCTCACGGCCGTCGCCGGGCCGGCGTCGGCGCATGCCGAGCTCGAATCCACCACCCCATCCGCAGGCGTGGCTCTGGCCGTTGCGCCCGCGCGCATCGAGCTGCGCTTCAGCGAGCACATCCGGGTCGCTTCCGGCGGTGTTCGGCTCATCGACGAGTCCGGGAGCCGGATCGATCGGACCGACCCCGTGGTCGAAAAGGGCGTACCCGACGTGGTCGCGCTTCGCGTCCCGCAGCTGCACGACGGTGCGTATGTCGTCAGCTGGAGGGTCGTCTCCGCCGACGGCCATCCCGTCCGCGGGGCCTTCACGTTCCGCGTCGGGAGCACCGGCAACCAGCAGGCAGTCGCATCGTTGGCCGAGCGGCTCCTCTCGGGCTCGCGGGGTCGGACCGACGTAGGTGCCGTGTACGCGGTGATACGCGCACTTACGTTTGCCGCGATGCTCGTGCTGTTGGGCCTTGCTTCGTACGTGCTGTTCGTACGGTCGGAGACCGAAACGGCGAACGTCGAGTCCGAGGTTCGGCTGCGCCGGATCGTCCGCTCGGCGGGGACCATCGCAGTGCTGGCAGGACTCGCCGCTGTTCTCGTCTACGGACCATATGCGAGCGGACGATCGTTCGGCGCACTCAACGACGGCACGCTCCTCGACGACACGCTCCACGATCGCGTCGGGCGATCGCTGCTCCTGCGCACGGTAGCGCTCGCCGTCGTTGCATACCTCGTGCACGAGGTGTCGCTACGGGCATCGGCGGGGCTGCGCCGCATCGACCGCGTGCTGCTGGCCGCGTTCGTCGGAGGCACGCTCGTCGCGGAGACGGGAACCGGACATGGCGCGGTGGGACGATGGACCGCAGCATCCGTCGTTGCGACCGTCGGCCACGTCGCAGCCGCAGGGGCCTGGATCGGTGGGCTGTTCGTCGTCTTCTTCGCCGTGCTCGGCGCTCACACGCTGCCTGCGTCTGCCGTGCACGCAGCCATGCAGCGGTACTCGCGTGTCGCGTTCGTGTCCGTGATCGTCATCGTCGGTACGGGTGTGCTGGAGGCGATGCGTCAAGTCGGCTCTATCGACGCGCTCACCACGACGACGTATGGACGGCTGCTGATGGTGAAGACCGCAGCCGTCGCAGGGGTCGTCGCGCTGGGCGGACTCAACCGCCGTTGGCTGCGGTCTGGCGAAGGCGCACTGACGCCGCTGCGGCGCCGCATGGGCTTCGAAACGCTCGGTTCGATCGCCATCGTCGCGGCCACCAGCCTCCTCGTGAACGCCGCACCCGCGCGCGAGAGTGTGATCCGGCCCGTGAGCGAAACCCTACGCGCGCAGACGGTACTGATCGACGTGACGTTCGACCCGGCCCGCAAGGGTCCGAACGCGATCCATCTTTACGCGTTGACGAAAGCGGGCCTACCGCAGAAGGTGGTCGCCATCACGGCCACCATGGAGCTGCCGTCCGCCGGAGTCGAACCCATCTCGCTCCGACTCTTGCGAGCCGGCCCGAACCACTTCCAGGCGCTCGGTGCCGACCTGCCGGTTGGCGGAACCTGGCGGATCGCCGTCCAGGTGCAGCTCGACGAGTTCACCGAGCAGTCTGCTGCCGGCGTGGTGCTCATCCGCTGAACCTGAGCACCGACCGAGCCACCCGCTACCGGATGGTCGCGTCGAGCCCGACAAGCTTGTCCGGGTTCACCACGATGAGGACCCGACGCATGACCTCGTCGTCGGCCTCGAAGACGATGGCCACCGTCGTGCGGCCGGACCGCCGAAGAACGAGAGCCGGGTCGCCGTTGAGCGTCGTCGTCTCCAGCTGGACCTCCGTCCCACGGGCGGCGAGGTTGCGCAGGAACCGGGCCACCCGATCGGGGCCGACGATGGGGTGACGGGCCGCTCGATGATGCGGACCGCCGTCGCTCAACAGCACCAGATCCTCGGCCGAGAGCTCGATCATGCGCTCGATGTCGCCCCCGAACAGTGAGCCGACGAACTGCTCCACCACCGACCGCGTCGCTGCGCTCGTCGCTTTCGGAGGCGGGCCATCGGCCCGCAATTGGCGGCGGGCCCGAGAGGCGATCTGGCGGCACGCCGCCGGCGTCCGTTCGACGGTGGCGGCGATTTCTGCGAACGGCACAGCGAAGACGTCGGCCATCAGCACCACGATTCGTTCGATAGGGGCGAGGCGATCGAGGAGCACAAGGAATCCGAGTCGCAACGAGTCGGCCATCACCGCCAAGTCGCTGGGGTCGAGCGCAGCCGCGTCGAGAGCACTGGTCCGCACGGGTTCCGGCAGCCAGGGACCCACATAGGTCTCGCGTCGATGCTGTGCCGAGCGCAGCCGATCGAGGGCGATGCGCGAGACGGCCGTGGTGAGCCACGCCGCCGGCCGTTCGATCGTCACCCCGGTTGCCGCCACCGAACGCCACCGCAGCCAGACGTCCTGTACTGCGTCCTCGGCGTCGGCATACGAACCGGTCATCCGATACACGATTCCCAGCAGACGCGACCGCTCGGCCGCGAATATCGAGTCACCGGCCTCTGCGGAATTCGCCGCCGGGCCGCCAACTCCTGCGCCAACGCAAACGGCAGCAACGTCGGCGCGGATCATCGACCGGTTCCCTGTTCTCTCACGCCACCGCGGCCCGACCGGCCGCATGGCCACTGGCGATGGCGGCGTCGGCGAGGAATCCGTCGGGTCCGATCCAGTCACCGGCGACGAGCACCCGGTCGGTGCCGGTGCTGGCAATGCCAGGCCGGCCCGCGATCCCGCCGGTTTCCGGAGTAGGGAACGCGCCGGCCACGACCATTCGTCGAAGGTATCGCGAGGCGGCGACGCTGTCCTCGGTGATCCCTGCCATCGCCGCGTGCGCAGTAAGCTCAGCGCGCATATCTTTGCTCACCGGGCTCCTCTCCCGGCAGCAGGTAACGCATCACATGCACGACGGCACCGCCCTCGGGCGCCAAGTCGGCAGGCGGGCAATGGGTGCTGAGGTAGACCGGCTTGTCGATGCCGTGCACGAACGGGTGCGCAGCCGGACGGTTCAGACCGAGATCGAGACACGCAGCGGTGATCTCGGGCGCCAGCCGCTGCCACGCATCCGGCATCGCCGGAAGCAGGGATGCCGAGGCGCTTGGTGTGCCCGCAGCGAGTACGACGCAGGCCGCGACAACGGCGAAGCCCGGCTCCGAGCCCGACACCTTCACCGAGCCCGACACCTTCACCGAGGACGCTCCCGCCTCGATCGACGACACCTGCGCATCGCGGAGCTCGACGCCGCGCCGGATGGCAACGTCCCGTAAGAACTCGACGATCTGCGACCAGCCCTGGTCGAGGTACGTGACCCCGCCCTTGATCGACATCTGCGATGCCATCACGTCGGCGGACACGAGAGAAGGTCCGTGCGCATACGAACTGAGACGACCCAGCGCCTCCGCCAGCTCGCGGGCGTCGGGGTGCATGTCGAGCTCGTCGAGCCAGGCCGACTGGGTGATGCCGGCGAGCTCCCCGAGGTCCGCCTTCCCCAGCCGTGCGTAGAACGCGCCGAAGCTGGCCTTCGCCCGAACGCCGAGCAGCGACGTGGTGACAAGCGCCCCAGCGCCGACCGGGAGCCGGTGCAGCTCGCCCCTGCGAACCGCCATCGCGCCGCCGAGGGCGGGCGGGCCGCCGGTCGGCCGCATACCGAGCCGTTCGAGAACAGCACGGCCGTGACCGCTGTAGAGCGCCCGCGGACCTCGGTTGAAGCGGAAGCCGTGCTGTGCGTCGGTCGATGCCCGTCCTCCCAGCCCGTGGGCCTCGAGCAGGACCACCCGCTTACCGGTCTCTGCCGCCGTGACTGCGGCAACGAGCCCGGCCAGTCCGCCACCCACTACTGCGACGTCGACCCGATCCTCGCCTGCTGCTCCTTGGTGCTCACTCATCGCTGCTCCTCGCTACCGGTTCGTCGTCTCCGTTCGGAGCTCGATGCGGATACCGATCGCAGGTATCCGGGTGTCGACGAGCCAGCGGGAGGAATCGTGACAGGCTTTCCTGTGTGCCGTCCGGACTGCGCATGCCCGCAGAGTTCTCGCCCCACGAGCGCACGATGATGGCGTTCCCGTGCCGGGCGGATCTGTGGGGGTCGCGACTACGTGACGGACAACTGGCCTGGGCCGAGGTGGCACGGACGATTGCCGAGTTCGAGCCCGTTTCGATGCTGACCCGTCCCACCGACGTCGACCTCGCAGCCGATCTCTGCGCGCACCTCAACGTCGAGATCGTCGAGATGCCGCTCGACGACTCGTGGCTACGCGACACCGCGCCCATCTACGTCACCGCACCCGGCCGGCGGGTCGCCATGGACTTCAGGTTCAACGGGTGGGGCGGGTCGTATGTCCCTTTCGACACCGACGACGCCATCGGGCGACGCTGGGCGGAGCTTCGCGGCGAAGAGCGCATCGCCGTCGATCTCGTGCTCGAAGGCGGGTCGATCACGGTGGACGGCGAGGGGACACTCCTCACCACCGAGCAGTGCCTGCTGCATCCGAACCGGAACCCGACCCGCACCCGCACGCAGATCGAAAGCGCACTGAGTGAATCACTAGGTGTGCATACGATTGTGTGGCTGCCCTTTGCGATCGACGATCGCGACACCGATGGCCATGTCGACCTGATCGCCATGTTCATCGAGCCAGGGCGCGTGCTCTGGCAGGGGTGCACCGACCGTGACGATCCCGAACATGACCGCCTCGCCGTCAGCCGTCGCTGCCTGGAAGGAGCAGCCGATGCCGCTGGTCGCGAGATCGAGGTCGTCGAGCTGCCCGTGCTGCCCTATTGCGAGGTCGACGGCGAGCGCCTGCCCGTCCCCTATGCGAACTCGTACATCTGCAACGGCGCCGTGATCGTCCCCGTCACGGGTCATGCAGCCGACGACGACATGCTGGACATCATGCGCGCGGCGTGGCCTGGGCGCGCGATCGTGCCCGTGCGCGGCGACATCATTGCGTTCGGCGGCGGGGGCCCCCACTGCACGACGCAGCAGATACCGCGGATCCCGCCGGGCTGATTTCACGCGCGCTTGGCGCGGCCGAACGGATACCTGTGATCATCGAGCCCGATGGAGAGCTCGGTGAGGGAAATGCCGGTGGGCACGGAACCCGGTGAGCTGACGCAGCGCCAGATCTGGATCATCCTCGGATCCCTGGTGCTCGGCACCGTGCTGGCGGCCCTCGACGGCACCATCGTGTCCACCGCCCTGCCGACCATTGCCGGCAAGCTCGGCGGCTTCTCCAGCTACGCGTGGGTCGGCACGGCATACATCCTCACCTCGACCATCGCCACGCCGATCATCGGCAAACTCGGCGACCTCTACGGGCGCCGCACCGTCATCCTCTCGACGATCACGATCTTCCTCATCGGCTCGCTGCTGTGCGGTCTGGCCCGCAACATGGGAGAGCTGATCGCATTCCGTGGCCTCCAGGGCATCGGCGGGGGCGGCATCCAGGCCCTCACCTTCGCCATCCTCGGCGACCTCGTGTCGCCACGCGAACGCGGCCGCTACATGGGCATGTACACGGGTGTCTATGCAGCGTCCGCCGTCATCGGCCCGCTCGTCGGCGGCTGGATGATCGACCACTTCGCCTGGCAATGGATCTTCCTCTTCAACGTGCCGATCGCCGCGATTGCGTTCATCGCCATCTCATCCACGCTGAAGGTGACGTTCCGGCGGCGTGCGGTGCGGATCGACGTACTCGGCGCAGTACTGCTGTCGGCATCGCTCGGCAGCCTCGTGCTCGGCCTCGATCGCGGCCGCCACGGCTGGTTCCGCGGTCCGGTGATGCTGCTCTTCGGACTCAGCATCGTCACCATGATCGTGTTCCTCACCCACGAGGCGCGCGCCGCCGAGCCGATCATCCCGATGCGGCTGTTCAAGAACCCGGTTTTCGCCATCGCCAGTTCGATGGGCTTCTGCGTCGGCAGCCTGACCTACGGCGCACAGCAGTTCCTGCCCATCCAGTTCCAGGACGCCAACTTCGTGAGTCCCACGACGGCGGGGCTCTACCTCACCCCGCTGATGGCCGGCGTGATGCTCGGCTCGACGTTCGGCGGGCGGCTCATCGCCCAGACCGGACGCTACAAACGCGTGCCCATCACCGGGCTGGCGCTCACCGTCTCCGGTATCGCCGTGCTCTCCCGGATGAGCTCGTCGTGGTCGTTCCTCACACTGGTCCTGCCGATGCTGGGCATCGGGATCGGCACCGGCGCGACCTTCACCACCACCAGCATCGCCATGCAGAACGCGATCGACCCGCTCGACATCGGCACCGGTACTGCGGCCATGCTGTCGATCCGGTCGCTCGGCGGCTCGCTCGGGCTTGCCGTGTTCGGCACGCTGTTCAACGCTCGGGTGGCCCACGGCCTCGCGCAGCACATCGCGATCGCCGACCTACCCGCCGGTGTCACGCTCAATACGATCGTGCGCGAGCCGGCCAAGATCCGGGCGCTGGCCGAGCCCGTTCGCAGCGGAGTCGTCCAGGCAATCACCTCCGGCACCGGCCGGGTGTTCCTGTTCGCGGTGCCGGTCGCCCTCATCGCGTTCGTGCTCGCGAACCTGATCCCAGAGCTGCCTTTGCGCACGACACGCGGTGTCGCGGCACTGGCCCCGCCTGAGTAGCCCGAACCAACCACCTTCCCAACAGGAGCTCCCATGCCCATCCCCATGATCACCGCCGAGCCGAAGGACGTCGGCTTCGACGCCGGCCGCCTGGCCCGAATCACCGACCAATTCAAGCCATACGTCGACGACGGCCGTCTGCCCGGTTGGCTCATCGCCGTCTCCCGCAACGGTGAGACGCCGTACCTCGAGACCTACGGTAAGCGGGACTTGGAGTCCGGCGCACCGCTCGAGCTGGACACCGTCTTCCGCTTCTACTCGATGACCAAGCCGATCACGTCCGTCGCGGCCATGATCCTGTTCGAAGAGGGCAAGCTCGAGCTGACCGACCCGGTGAGCAAGTTCATCCCGTCGTTCGCCGACACCCGGGTGTACTCGAAAGGTCCGGCCACCAACGCCGCAACAGTCCCGCAGGCCGAGCCGATGACGGTCTTCAACCTCTTGACCCATACGTCTGGCCTCACCTACGGGTTCGTCTACGCCAACGGCATCGACCACCTCTACCGTCAGGCCGGCTTCGAATGGGGCACGCCG
>JAYUDQ010000506.1:0-4525 GCA_043739745.1 Acidimicrobiia bacterium
GGCGGCCGCGATTGCCCTCGTGATGGGATCGGCGGAGTTCCGCCGAACAGGTCTGGGTGGACGCAGCGGGTCCTTTGCCATCGACGACGCTCGCGGTGACCTACACACGACCCTCGTTTTCAAGCCGGTGAATTCGAGAGAGGTCGGCGCAAGAGAGGCGGAGCAGCTTTCAGTCCTCGCAGAAGCGATCGCCACCAAGGGCACCGAGGATCGTTTTGCTGTGCCTGTATCGTTGGGCGTTCACACCTCTGCGGATGGTGCGCACGTTCATGTGATCGAGCGACATCCCGGTCGCATGCTTTCTGACTACAATGTCGACGAACGGGCGACGTACTTAGGTGAATGCGCTGTGTTGCTGGCTATCTATCACCAGTCGATGGGGAACGCCGCACCTGGCCAGTCGGGTTGGCAGCCATTGAAGAATGAGTTGAAACAATGGCGTAGCTCGTTGTTCCCTATTGCCACTGTCGCGGACCTCTTCGTGAAGAACATGAAGGAAGCCCTGCCACCGTCGCTACCGCTTTTCCGGAAGCGGGACGCACACGTCGGGAATTGGATGGTCGACCACGCCGGCCGAATCGTCGCCATCGACCTCGGCTCCCCTGTTTTCCTGCCGGTGGGGCATGACCTGGTCCAGCTCGTCGAAGACGGTGCGACGTTGCCCGTTTCAGACCCGGGTTTCCAACGCCGCTACACCCTCTTCCGCGCTTACCTCTCCGATATCGGCATCATGGACCTCACAACGACTGAGGAGACCTACGACTGGTTCGCGCTCTATCGCGCGATTCGGCTGGGAACGTCGGCCACTTCGACGAAGGCGCAACACTCACACGCTCGGCAACTTGCACGACACGTCGCCGATGCCGGCCACGGTGGAAAGCTCCGTAACGTTACTGAGGAGGTCTCGACTGCCATGCGCGCGATTATGCCGGCCGACAATCCGTCACAATTGACTGCGGGACAGCGTCGAATAAGCAAGGCGATGTCCCGGGTTTTGCGGCATAGTGCCCCAGCGGCAGGGCTGAGCCCCGATGATGGTGGATTCGTCTCTCTCGACGAGCTAGCTGCCGAAATCCGCCAACCCGTTGGAACGATCATCGACATCGCGACGCACCCCTCCGAGCCACGCTTCCAAGTGATCGAAGATTCAAGGATCCGGGCGCTGTACGGGCATTCATTCGCGGTGCCAAACCCTCACGAGGTAGTGACCGAAATGCCCGACACGCTCTACCACGGAACTTCTTGGGATCATCTTTCGCAAATTTCGGCCCAGGGTCTCCTACCAGGCTCACGTCAGTACGTGCACCTAACCAACAACCCCGCGGAAGCGATCGAGGTCGCGCGGCGTCACGGATATCCAGTACTCATTTCCGTCTCAACGGCCTCGATCGTCTCCTTAGCCGCTGTCGCTGACGCAGTCTGGGCGGCGACCGAAATTTCCCCGGCTGGCATCAGACTAGTGAACGCATTCGCCGAATTATCGACACCGCCAGAATGGCTCACCGAGGGCCTCTCGGTAGAAGACCGGTAGAAGCCACCTCCTTTCAGCGCTTCTGTCGGCCTCGCTGACCAGCCACAACGTGGTGGAGCTAACGCACCAGCTCTTGAACTTCTTGCCGGCTGGTCACGGCTCGTCCTCTGGCGGCGACCAAACTCGAATGCGCGTCGGATGAACGATCCACAGGAACCCAGCGATCGTGTTCACGGTCAAGGCAACCAACAGCAGCGCGACCGCATCGGCCAACTCGGAGGGCAGGGGGCTTCTCGACAGCCGAAGGACTGCGACGCCGGAAGTCGCCCGCGGGTCGAACACGAGCGGGTTGGCGAAGTCAAGGTCAAGTGTGACCAGAACCCGACCCTCGACCCGGCAAACGTCGAGACCAATGCGTCTGGGGAACCATCGAGACCCTGCAGGTGGATCGTGCTGACATCGTGGCCTTCGGCTTCAAAGGCGACGAGGCCTCGCCGACCGAGGTTCTCGTCGAGCTTGCACCTCACGCCACTTCAAGGTCCGAGAAGCGAATGTCGGCCAGCCGCGCGCCATAGGCAACACAAGCTCGAACGTCGTCAACGATAAGACCCGGAAAGTTGTCCACGATCTCGTCCGGTGTCCAACCTTCCGCCAAGTGCCCAAGCACGAGCGACACCCAGATCCGATGACCACGGATGGTCGGCTTCCCAAAACAGATCTGCGGATCGACCACGATGCGCTCAAGTAGCTCTGACGACATCATGGCGGCAAGTCTGACGCATCACCCGGCGTTCCGCTCGCGTGTTGTCGAATCGACAACGAGCTGTGGGCGAGGGGGGACTTGAACCCCCACGGGATTTCTCCCACTGGCACCTGAAGCCAGCGCGTCTGCCATTTCGCCACTCGCCCGAGTGAGCCCGCCAAAGATAGCGGATCGGCCAAGTGCGGAATCCACGAATTCGTTGCGACGCCACGGCAAGGACCGGCGATCAGGCCCGTGCTCTCTACACTCGACCACAGCATGGGACTGCAGGGCATCGAAAAGCGCCTCGAACGGCTGGTCGAAGGGGCCTTCGCTCGCGCCTTTCGAACCGAGCTGCGACCGATCGAACTCGGCCGTCGGGTGATCCGCGAGGTCGACGCTCACCTCACGCTCGGCGTGAAGGGTGAGCGGGTTGCACCGAACCACATCCGAGTTCTGCTGAACGCGGCCGACTACGAGCGGTTCCGCCCGTTCGCCGAAGCGCTGGCCGCGGAGTTGGCCGATGCAGTCGACGAGCATGTCGCCGAGGAGCGCTACGTCATGAAGGGCCCTTCGCTGGTCGAGCTGATCGTCGATGCCAAACAGCATGCCGGTCAGTTCGACGTGAAGACGGCTGTCGCAGTGGCACCGCGGGTGCCGGGGCCGGCTGCGTGGCTACAGCTGGCAGATGGCAAGACCGTGGCCGTTCCGGAAGACGACCCGGTGACGATAGGGCGCATGCCCGACTGCGATGTCGTCATCAACGACACGAACGTGTCGCGCATCCACGCCGAGGTCCGCATCCTGGACGGACGCGCCACCATCCTCGATCTCAAGTCTTTGAACGGCACACGGCTGAACGGTCGCGGCGTGCCACCCGATGCGTTCGGACTTCCCCTCACGGACGGCGACGAGGTGCAGATCGGCAACGCGACGCTGCGCTTCTCCGCCAGCCGGCGGCGGCGCTGAGGAGCTGAGGATTCGGCCATGCCTTCGTCGGTCCTCGCCGTCCTCAAGATCGCCTTCCTCGCGCTGCTCTACCTGTTCATTGCCCGCGTCGTTCGGGCCGTGTGGGTCGAGATCTATGCCGAGCGTCGCTCACTCGCCGAGGACGTGCCGACAGGTGCGGCACCAGCGGTGGCGCCGACCGCCCCCGTCGTCCAGACGATTCCGGCGAAGACGAAACGTGACCGAAAGGCCGCCGACAAGGTCGCAAGCGTCAGTTCGCTCAAGGTCGTCGAGCCACCGGAACGGCGCGGCACCTCGTATCCGGTGTCCGATGAGATGACCGTCGGCCGGGCCGAAGGCTGCGCCGTGAGCCTCGACGATACGTTCGCGTCGCAGCTCCACGCCAGGATCTTCCGGCGAGAGAACGAGTACTACGTGGAGGACCTCGGCTCCACCAACGGGACGTTCCTCAACCGCAAACGGGTTCACGGACCAGTCCCGATCCGAAAAAACGATCGTCTCCAGGTCGGCAACACGGTCATGGAGCTCCAGCGGTGAGTACCGCACCCGGCTCGACGGTCATCGAACGCCGGAACAGCATCCGAGCCCGAGCGTCGGGCACGGTGGCTGCGTCGTGATCCGTCTCCGCTCGGGTTGGGCGACCGATCCGGGGCGGGTCCGGTCCTCCAACCAGGACCGCGTGCTGGTGATCGACGGGCGCGTCTTCGCGGTCGCCGACGGCATGGGCGGGCACCGGGGCGGTGAGGTCGCGGCGCAGATCGTCGTCGACCAACTCCGTCACCTCGCGCCCGGTGCCGACATGGTCGTTTCCGGAGGCGGCGCGGGCGCCGGCACGGACGTCGACGACGATCCCGACACCGCCGTTCTCGAGATGCCGCTCTTCGTGGAACGTGGCCCAGCTCCCGAACCGGCCATCGACCCCGAACCGGCCACCATCGACGATCCGCCCACCGACGCCGGACCCACCAGCCCCAGCCCACTCACCACAGAGCGCCTCGTCGACACGGTCCAGCGAGCGAACCTCGTCGTTCTCACCCGAGCCAGCCACGACCGGGATCTGCACGGCATGGGCACCACGCTCACGGCGATCGCGCTCGTGGACTCACCAGGCGTCGACGGCCGCGGCGAGACGCTGCTTGCGGTCGTGAACGTCGGCGACTCCCGCACCTACTGGATGCGGCAAGGCCGGCTCGAACAGCTCACCGAGGACCACAGCATCGTGGCCGAGTTGATCCGCGACGGCCGCCTCACCCCCGACGAGGCCCGCAACCATCGCCAGCGCTCCGTTCTGACACGGGCGCTCGGGGTCGAGGCCGATGTCGACATCGATGTGATCGAGGTCA